>NZ_JASCQJ010000047.1:0-26458 GCF_033043255.1 Clostridium lamae
TGTAATATATAATCACTTTTATAAAATTCCCAAATTTTTTTATTTAACTTTAATCTAATTCAATTATAATTTTATCATCTAGAAGAAAATAACTCAACCTTTTCATAAAATTATAATATTTTCTTAATGAATATGAGTTTTTTAAATATTACTTAATGATATATTCAACAAATAATTTAAATATCCTTTCTTAAATTCAGTATTTTATAAAAAAAAAAAACAGAGTCACCTCTGTTTTTATAACATCATTATTCTTTTAATTGTTTCATTATCTACTGAATATGTTAATGCTGTTTCTTCAGTTATACAATTTCTTTTGTATAAATCAGATAGAGCCATATCCATTGTTCTCATTCCATATTTTCCACCTGTTTGAATTGCGGATTCAATTTGATGAGTTTTTCCCTCTCTAACTAAATTTTGAATACCAGGAGTTGTAGTCATTATCTCTAAAGCAGCTACTCTCCCATCATTATCAACTGATGGTACTAATTGTTGTGAAATAACCCCTTGTAGTACAGCAGCTAATTGAATTCTAATCTGCTGTTGTTGATGCGGTGGGAATACATCAATTATCCTATCAATAGTTTTTGCCGCACCAATAGTATGTAGCGTGGAGAATACCAAGTGTCCAGTTTCAGCTGCAGTTATGGCAGTTGAAATCGTCTCTAAATCTCTCATCTCCCCTACAAGTATTACATCTGGATCTTCTCTTAATATAGCTCTTAAAGCATTTTGATAACTCCTACTATCTTTTCCTATTTCTCTTTGATTTATTATACATTTGTTATGCTTATGCAAATATTCTATAGGATCTTCTAAAGTTATAATATGAGCTTCTCTATTATTATTTATCTCATTTATCATTGCAGCTAATGTTGTGCTTTTACCACTTCCAGTAGGACCAGTAACTAACACTAAACCTCTTTGTTTTTCGATTATACTTTTTATTACCTTTGGATGCTTTAATTCATCTAAGGTTGGAATTTTCAATGCTATTACTCTTATTGCTATAGCATCACTGTTTCTTTGTTTAAATATATTTACTCTAAATCGTCCAGTACCTGAAATGGAATAAGAAATGTCCATTTCTCCAACTTTATCGTACTCTACAAACTTTTCTCCTAATATCTCTTCTGCAAAACTTCTTAATGATATTGGAGTTAATTTTTCACTTCCTATTTTTACCAATTTTCCATTAACTCTAATTGTTGGTACTAACCCAACAGTTAAGTGTAAATCTGACGCTCCTCTACTTATCGTTTCCTTTAATAGTTCATCTAGCACATAAATCACTATTTACCCCTCCATGCTGCTTCTTATCTTATCTTAGTTAATATTCGATATTTTTCTTCATAATCCTCCTTTTAAATGCACATTTTTTTTAATTATAAATTTTATTTGTATGATAATTCTTTTTTTAATTTCTTTAGAGCCTTTTTCTCAATTCTAGATACATATGATCTAGATATTCCTAATAGAGCGGCAATTTCTCTTTGAGTTCTACACCGACCATCTATAAGGCCATATCTCATTTTTAATATTGCTCCTTCTCTTTCTGTAAGAGATATTCCTATTTTATTATATAGTTGTCTAATTTGAATATTACTTTCTACTTTTTCTAATACTGAGTCCTTTTCACTACTTAATACATCAATTAAACAAATTTCGTTTCCTTCTTTATCGACCCCAATTGGATCTTGTAAGAATACTTCATTCTTTTGTTTCTTATTATTTCTAAAAAGCATCAATATTTCATTTTCTATACATCTAGACGCATAAGTAGCAAGTCTAGTTCCTTTAGATGCATCAAATGAATCTATGGCTTTTATAAGTCCAACCGTCCCTATAGATATAAGTTCATCAATATCCTTATTAGGGAAATTATATTTCTTAACAATATGAGCTACTAATCTTAAATTTCTTTCTATTAATATACTCTTTGCTTCTTTATCGCCATCTTTTAATAGCTTCAAGTAACGTTCTTCTTCTTCTTCATCAAGCGGTTTAGGAAATGTATTATTGCCTGTAATATAACCTGTTAAAAATATAGAATTACATAGCAGCTCTATTATATTAGATAAAAAAAACACAGAACTTCCTCCTAGTAGTGCTTATTATATAATATGATAAAATTTAAAAATATTGCTTTAGTTTTTAAATTTATTATTATTAAAAAAAGCAGGATACATATTTTATACCAATTTTATATATCTACTATCTTTGGTATTAATATATATCCATTCTTAGAAGTACTATATTTTAAATTTTCTACTTCCCATATTAATGTAAACTTATATTTTTAACTATTACATATATAACTCTTAAGATTTATTTTGTAAGTTCAGTAACTATCTCTCTAAATATAGGTGCTCCCGTATTTCCGCCCCCTAATTCTCTACCATCCGGATGCTTTTCTCCTATATTAGGTGATATAACAACTATAGTATATTTTTCTCCATCTAGTTCAAAAAATCCTGCAAACCATCCATGATTAATACCACCAGTTCCAGTTGAAGTTCCTGTTTTTCCCCCAATATTTACGCCATCTACTTTCGCCTCAAATCCTGAACCTTCCCATATAACCTTAGACATTGTTTCCTGCGTTAACTTAGCTGATGTCTCGCTAAAAATTCTATTCTCACTTTCTTTAAATTCTTTTACTAAATTATCATTTTCATCAACTATTGCTTCTACTATAGTCGGTCTAACAAATACTCCATCATTTACTACCGTATTATATAATCCAGCCATCTGAACTGGGGTTACCATTATTGTCTGTCCTATTGATATATTATTCATACTATTTTCTAAAGTAGGTTTTACTCCTGATGCTTCATTTCTATTTTCTCCTTTGAGATTAATAATTGGCTTAAATAAACCCATTTTATTTAAATAATCCATCATATCATCATAACCTATTTCACCACCAATCTTAGCAAAAATATCATTACATGATACTTTTAATGCATCTTCAACTGAAAGCATTCCATGAGCATATGGCTTGCCATCTTTCATGCATATTTCACCCGTACATATTAACATATCCGTAGGAGTTATCAGCCCTTCATCTAATGCTATTACTTCTGTAATCACTTTAAAAATTGATCCTGGTTCATATCCTAGTTGCTCAATCCCTAAATTAATATTAGCTTGAGACTCATCCTTTTGAATCATTGCTCTAATTTTTCCAGTCTCTGCTTCTGAAACTACAACTCCTATGTTATTTAGAAATGAATATTCCTTCTTATTTAAAATATCTCTAATTTGATTTTCCCACTCTGAATTTATTGTTAATTTTATATTGTTGTTATTTGATGTACTTACTTCACCATCACTATAAATAGATTTATCATTTAAATAAAATTTAGCAGCAGGATAAGTATTTTCTTTTAAATATGAATTTAAAGTATACTCTAAAGAATCTTCTATAACATTTTCATCTTTAATATTTGATAAGAAATTATTTGTTTTCCACGCTTCTTTTTTATCTACCTCATCATAAATATACGTATATATTCCTTTAACATTCTTAAGCTTATTTATCTTATTATAGGTCTCTTCACTTATTGTATAATATATTTTTCCCTCTTCTTGCATAACTTCAGAATAATTAAAATCTGGATTCTCAGTCTTCATTATAAAATTTAATGCCATTAAATCTTCTAAGGTTTCTTCATAGTTGTTAAGCATAAATGGCTTTGTATCTAAAACTAAAATATACTGCTTATCATAAGTCATTAGGTCTTTACCATTTGTGTCAAATATCCTATAATTCATTTGGGATAGGTTTTCTGCTTGATAATTTTCTACTTCTCCTCCAACTATAAGTGATGGATAAACTTGAAGAAAATATAATCTTATAATCAAAGCAAAAATCACTATAAAGTACACACTATTTATTATTAATATTCTATTAATAACTATATTATTTTTTTTCTTCATAAAAAAACACACCTCCCATGGCTAAATTCTAGCCTCAAAAGGTGTGTTTTATACAATTTTTTCTATTTTAATATATCTTTAATTTTTGATACAAGAATATCTATCGCTACTCTATTTTGTCCGCCTTCTGGAACTATAATATCTGCGTATCTTTTTGTTGGCTCAGTAAACTGTAAGTGCATTGGTCTTACCACTTCTAAATATTGATTAACAACTGAATCTACAGTTCTGCCTCTTTCATTTATATCTCTTACTAATCTTCTTAATATTCTTATGTCGGCATCAGTATCTACATAAACTTTAATATCTAATAAATCCCTAAGTCTTTCGTCTTCAAGAACTAATATTCCTTCTACTATTACTATACTTCTTGGCTCAACCCTTACTGTCTCTTTTGCCCTATTATGACATGAGAAATCATAAATTGGCTTATCTATTGGAATTCCATTCATTAAATCATTTAAGTGTTTAATCAATAAATCATTATCAAAAGCCTTTGGATGATCATAATTTGTTTTAATTCTCTCTTCCATAGATAAATTGCTTTGATCCTTATAGTACATATCCTGTTGTATCATAGCAATGCACTCATTTGAAAAACTTGAATATATTGCATCTGCAATACTACTTTTACCTGATCCAGTACCACCAGTAATTCCAATTAGTATTGGCTTATTCATTATAGTTCCTCCTTCTTATGTTTAAAGCTCTAAAACTTTTTTACCTTTTATTAACATATCTTTTTCTTTTAATGGAGTATCAACTTTAACTTTAAATATCATATGCGCTCTATTAGCTACATTTGTATTAACTTTCTTCTCCACATCAAACATTTCATTAAGCTTAACATTAAAGTACGGTGTATGTGCTCTTAAAACTTCTACCTCATCACCTTCAAAAACTCTATTCTTTTGAAGAATAGTTGCTTCTTTTGTTTCTTCATCATAACTTTGTACTATTCCAACTATATCATAATCTCTTATATATGATGAAACATCATAAGTTTGTTCTCCCATTTTTCCAAAGAAGAATCCTGTATGATATTGTCTATGGCTTATTTTTAATACTGTATCTAGCCATTCTTGTTTAAATTTATATCCTTCTGGATTTTCAAAATATGCATCAAGTGCTTCTCTATAAGCTTTTACTGTTGATGCAACATAAAACTCATTTTTCATTCTTCCTTCAATTTTTAAAGAATGAACTCCACTTTTCACTATTTCTGGTATATGCTCTATCATGCATAAATCTTTTGAATTCATTATATATGTTCCATTATCATCTTCTATAATTGGATAATATTCACCTGGTCTTGTTTCTTCAACTATATAATATTTATATCTACAAGCATTAGAACAAATTCCCTTATTGGCATCTCTACCTAGCATATAATTAGAAATTAAACATCTTCCTGAATATGCAACACACATAGATCCATGTATAAATACTTCAAGTTCACAACCTTCTGGAGTATTCTCATTTATTTCTGTTATTTCTTTTAATGTAAGTTCTCTTGCTAAAACTATTCTTTTTACGCCTTGTTCATACCAAAACTTAGTTGCCATCCAGTTTGTTATGTTAGCTTGAGTACTTAAATGTATCTCTAAATTCGGTGCTGCCTCCTTAGCTGCTGCAACTATTGATGGATCTGCTACAATAATTGCATCTACACCTAAATCATATAATCCCTTTATATACTCTCCTACACCTTTTAAATCATGATTTCTAGGGAATACATTCATAGTTACATATAATTTTTTCCCTCTATCGTGGCAGTATTTTATACCTTCAGCCATTTCTTCATTAGTAAAATTATCAGAAAAAGCTCTTAAATTTAATCTACCTCCACCTATATATACAGCATCTGCTCCAAAATCTATTGCTATTTTCAATCTTTCTAGACTTCCTGCTGGTGCTAAAATCTCTGGTTTATTCATGTATTTACCTCCTTTTAGTCACTGCAATTCCATCCCCCATTGGTATTACAGAAGTAATTAAATTTTCATCCTTAGATACTAATTCTAAGTATTCTCTCATCCTCTTTACTATAGTTATTTTTCTCCTCTTTACTAAATCGTCAGATGCAACCATCCCTCTAAAAAGCACATTATCCGCGACTATAATACCATCTTCACTTAATAATCTTAGACAATTAGGTAAAAAATGGTTATAATGCCCTTTGCCAGCATCCATAAAAATTAAGTCATATTTCCCATATAAGGCTTCTAGTACTTCAAGGCAATCGCCTTCCTTAATTTCTATTTTATCCTCTAACATGTATTTTTTAAAGTTTTCCCTAGCATATTTTATCATATTTTCATCTCGTTCAATAGTAGTAATAATAGCTTTATTTCCTGATGCCTCGTGCATTAATATTGCAGAATATCCAATTGCTGTCCCAAGCTCTAATATTTTTAATGGTTTTTTCATACTAACTATAAACTCTAAAAATTTTGCAGTTTCTTTTTGTGCAATAGGAACTTTATTTTCTTTTGCAAAGTTTTCTAATTCCTTAAGCTTTTCAGAACCATCAGGTATCAAACTTCTAATATATTCTTCCATATAATCATAAGTTATTCCACTCATGTCAATCCTCCAAATAGTAAGTAAATTATTAATATCCAAGTTCCTCTAATTTATTCATAAAATCAACATCATTATTAGTAAAATAATGTGTTTTATCATCTTGTAGTACATAAAACAAATAATCTGTCTGCGCCGGTTTTAGTGCAGCTTTAATTGATTCTAAACCTGGATTTGATATAGGTCCTATAGGTAAACCATAGTTTCTGTATGTATTGTATGGAGAATCCACTTCTAAATGGCCTTCTAACACAGTCTCTACATGTTCTCCTAAGGCATAAATAACTGTTGCATCAATCTGAAGCATCATACCATCATTTAATCTATTAACTATAACTGAAGAAATTATAGGTCTTTCACTATCTATCTTTGCTTCCTTCTCTATCATAGAAGCTATAGTTATAGCAGTTTCTATATCTTCCTCTTTTATATTAGTATTTGTTTCTTCAATAGCTTTATTAAGCATCTCTTCAAATCTTGAAATCATTATAGTCAATATTTCTTTAGGTGTATCCCCAATATTAAACAAATATGTATCTGGGAACAAATATCCTTCTAAATTATATTTTTTCTCACTATCTACTCTTACAAAACTCGGTAGCTCGTATTCTTTAACAGCTAAAAGAAAATCTTCTTTACTACAAATACCTTCACTCTCCAGTTTTTCGCCAATGTCTTCTATAGTATATCCCTCTGGAACCGTAAACTTAACATTGCCTAATGAAGCTTCTGTAGTTAACACTTCTATTATTTTATCTACAGATAAACCCTTATGTAAAACATATTCACCTTGTTTAACATCAATATTTTTACCTAAAACCTTAACATATAATTTTATAAATGGTACTCCCTTTATTTTACCTTCTTCAGATAGTGAATTAATAATACTATAAAAGCTATCACCTTCATCAATTTTTATTACTATATCTGAATCTGTTTTTAAAGGCTTACTAATTATATTTATAAAAGTCATTAAAAAGCTTATAAATAAAACTAAAACGATTATTATGGGAATTGTTTTTAAACTTAGTTTTCTCATAAAAACCCCCTACATACAAAGTAAATAGCCTATTTAGGCTATTTACTTTATTATAATACTTTTTTTTAAACTTATAAAGAATTTTATCTATTTTTTGCTTCTACTTGTTATTCTTCTTCTTTCAGCGGCATCTAATACTCTTTTTCTCATTCTTATATTCTCTGGAGTTACTTCTACTAATTCATCTCCATTAATAAATTCAAGACATTGTTCTAATGTCATTTGTCTAGGTGGAGTTAACTTTAATGAATCATCAGATCCTGATGCTCTTGTATTTGTAAGTTTTTTACCTTTACATACATTTATATCTATATCTTCAGCTCTTGAACATTCACCAACTATCATACCTTGATATACTGGAACACCTGCACCTATAAATAAACTACCTCTTTCTTGAGCATTGAACAATCCATAAGTTATAGCATCTCCATCTTCAAATGAACATAATGACCCTCTACTTCTTCCTGGAATATCACCTTTAAAATTATCATATCCATGGAATACATGATTCATGATACCATTACCTTTAGTATCCGTCATAAATTCATTTCTAAACCCAATTAATCCTCTAGCTGGTACTATAAACTCAAGTCTAGTATATCCATTCACTGCTGAAGTCATATTTACCATTTCAGCCTTTCTTGGTCCAAGTTTTTCCATTACAGGTCCCATGAATTCTTCTGGCACATCTATAGTTAAATATTCCATAGGCTCTAACTTTTTGCCGTTTTCTTCCTTAAATATAACATTTGCTTTTGAAACTTGGAATTCATAACCTTCTCTTCTCATAGTTTCAATTAATATAGATAAATGAAGTTCTCCTCTACCTGAAACTTCAAAACAATCTGATGAAATTTCATTTACTCTTAAACTTACATTAGTTTCTAATTCTTTTAATAATCTATCTCTTAAATGTCTTGAAGTAACAAAATCACCTTCTCTTCCTGCAAAAGGAGAATCATTTACCATGAAATTCATGCTTAATGTTGGTTCATCAATTTCTACAAATGGTAATGCTTCTGGATTTACAGCATCAGCAATAGTTTCTCCAATATTACAATCTGGAATACCACTTAAAGCAATAATATCTCCTAAAGAAGCTTCTTGTGCCTCTTCTCTATTTAATCCATTGTAAGTAAATATACTTGATACTCTATAACTTGTAGTACTTCCATCTTTTCTTACTAAAGCAACTTGTTGATTCTTTTTAACTGATCCTCTATGAATTTTACCAACTGCAATTCTTCCTACATATTCATTAGTATCTAATGTAGTAACAAGCATTTGGAATGGTCCCTCTATGTCCCCCTTAGGTGCTGCAACATTTTCTAATATAGTTTCAAATAGTGGCGCCATATCATTATTTGTATCTTCTACATTATATCTTGCAAATCCTTCTCTTGCTGAAGCATATATTATTGGGAAATCTAATTGTTCATCATTTGCTCCAAGTTCAATAAATAACTCAAAAACTTCATCTATAACTTCTTCTGGTCTTGCATTTGGTTTGTCTATTTTATTTATAACTACTATTGGTAATAAACCTAGTTCTAAAGCCTTCTTTAAAACGAATTTTGTTTGTGGCATTGGTCCTTCATAAGAATCTACTACCAATAATACTGAATCAACCATTTTAAGAACACGTTCAACTTCTCCGCCAAAATCAGCATGTCCTGGAGTATCTACAACATTAATTTTCACTCCATTGTATGTTATCGCAGTATTCTTAGAAAGAATTGTAATTCCTCTTTCTTTTTCTAAGTCATTAGAGTCCATAACTCTTTCTTCAACCTTTTCATTGCTTCTAAAAACATGGCTCTCCTTAAACATGGCATCTACCAAGGTTGTCTTCCCATGGTCAACGTGGGCTATTATAGCAATGTTTCTTATATCATCTCTACTAATTAAATTCATTTAATTTCCTCCAGTATGTTTTTTATATTAATGTAAACCTATAAATTATTTTTTCCAAAATAAAATTGGATACACGTGTATCCAATTTTAAAAAAAATTATTTAAACTATACTTATTCTAAGATTATTATTAAGAAATGTCAACCTCTCAGATTATATTTCCATTATTATTGGTAATATCATAGGTTTTCTCTTAGTCTTTTCATAAAGATAACTTCTAAGCTCATCTCTTACTTTAGACTTTAAACTAGCCCAATCTGTTATATTGCTCTCTTCACATTCTCTTAAAACATCTTTTACAATATCTTTAGCCTCGTCCATTAGTCCTTCAGATTCTCTTACATATACAAACCCTCTTGAAATAATATCTGGACCAGCAATAATCGAATTATTTTCCTTAGATAATGTTACAACTACTGTTAATATACCATCTTGAGATAAGTGTTTTCTATCTCTTAATACTATATTACCAACATCACCTACTCCTAATCCATCTACAAACACTTGACCAGAATTCACCATTCCATTTCTTCTAATTGAGTTCCTATTGACTTCTATAACTCCACCATTTTCAGGTATAAGCACATTTCCTTCTGGCATACCTAATGATATTGCAAGTTCACCATGTTGCTTTAAGTGTCTATACTCTCCATGAACTGGAATAAAGAACTTAGGTTTTACTAAACATTGCATAAGTTTCAGTTCTTCTTGACAAGCATGCCCAGAAACGTGAATTTCTGCCAATGATTTATATATTACTTCTGCACCCTTTTGGAATAGTTGATTTATTACCTTAGAAACTAACTTTTCATTTCCAGGTATCGGAGTTGCTGAAATAATAACAGTATCTCCTTCAACTATATTAACCTTTCTGTGCTCAGAGCTTGCCATTCTAGAAAGAGCTGACATAGGCTCTCCTTGACTTCCAGTAGTTATGATAACCACCTTATCATTTGGGTATTTATTTATTTGATCTATACTTACTAGTATATCTTTCTCAAATTCTAGATATCCAAGTTCAGCTGCTACAGCAACTATATTTTCCATACTTCTTCCTGATACAGCTACTTTTTTATCATATTCACGGGCAGCATCAATTATTTGCTGGATTCTATGAACATTTGAAGCAAATGTTGCTACTATTATCCTTCCCTTTGCTTTAGAGAATAACCTTGCAAAGCTTTCTCCTACAACCTTTTCTGACATAGTATATCCTGGCTTTTCAACATTAGTTGAATCTGCCATCATAGCTAATACACCCTTTTTACCTATTTCTGCAAACCTTGCAAAATCCATAGTTTCTCCATCTATAGGAGTATAGTCTACTTTAAAGTCTCCAGTATGTAGCACAACTCCTAATGGTGTATGTATTGCTATTGCAACTGAATCTGCTATTGAGTGATTAGTTTTTATAAACTCTACTGAAACTGAATTTAATTTAATAACATCTCTTGGTTTTACTGTTATTAATTCTGTTGATGATAACAATCCGTGTTCCTTGAGTTTTGTTTCAACAATCCCAAGAGTTAACTTGGTTCCGTACACAGGTACATTTAACTGTCTTAATACATAAGGTAATGCCCCTATATGGTCCTCATGACCGTGTGTTAAAAATATTCCTTTTATCTTATCTTTATTTTTTAACAAATAACTTATATCTGGTATTACTAAGTCAATACCGAACATATCTTCATCTGGAAATTTAAGGCCACAATCTATAACTATTATATCTTCTTTATACTCTATTACAGTTATATTTTTACCTATTTCATTAATTCCACCTAAAGGAATAATCTTAACCTTCGCCTTCTCGTTTTTCAATATGTCCCCTCCTTCTTCTTAAAATATGTAACTTGAAGGTTTCTCAAAAAGAGATACCTCTTCATCCAATATTATTTATTTTCGTTCATTTCACTTTGGCACTTTCTACAAATACCAAAAAATTTAACGCTGTGGTCTATAATCTTAAATCCATAAGATCTTTCAACTTCCTCTTCAAGCTCATCTAAAAGATCATCTTGAACTTCAAAAACACTTTTACACTCACTACATACTAAGTGATGGTGTCTATGCCCCTCATCTTTACGGACTAATTCATATCTACTGCATCCGTCATCTAAATCCAATTTACATACAACGCCCAATTCCTCTAACAAAATGATCGTTCTATAAACTGTTGCTAGACCTATTTCAGGACAATTTTTTTTAACTTCATCATATATTTCTTCTGCTGTTAAATGTTCGCCCTCTTTTTCTATTATAGTATCAACAATAGCTCTTCTTTGTGGCGTTAGCTTATATCCTTTTTGTTTTAATTCTTCCTTTAAGACATTAAAATCAATAGTGCTTGAATGTTCCACAGACAACCCCCCCCTCCTTTTTTTAATTTTTAATATATTTTATCTAAAACTACTCTTCCTCTGAAAAAATAGTATCATATGCTTCTTGAACTGCTGCAAGTTCTACTTCGTCATCAATAGGAATTAATAAATCGTCTCCATCTTCATCCACTCCTACTTTCAATGCAAATATATCATCTTCAGTATAAGCATCATCATATACTATAACATATTCGCTTTTTTCTTCTGTATCTGGATTAACCATATCAAAAAATGCAACTACATTTAGTTTAACTAAATTTCCATCTTCATCGTATAATTCTATTTGTTTTAAATCTTTATCCATAAAAAATCTCCTTTTTTTAATTGTAATTTTCACATTAATACTTGTCAATAATAATTTTCAATTGATATTAAATTATTATTTAATATTTAATCTATCTAAGTATCCTTGAAGTATATATGTTGCTGCTATTTTATCTACTATCTTTTTTCTTTTATTTCTTGATAAATCTGCTTCTAACATAGCTTTATGTGCCGCAACTGTAGTTAGTCTTTCATCCCACATCTCAACTTTCAAGCCTGTATATTCTTTAATTTGTTCAGCGAATTCAATAACTCTTTCACCTGATTCCCCAATGCTTCCATTCATATTCTTAGGTAATCCTACAACTATTGTTTCTACTGAATATTCATTACATAACTTTTTTATTTCTTCAATATCCTGTTCTTTCTTCGATCTTCGAATAGTAGTTATACCTTGGGCCGTCCATCCTAATGGATCACTTATTGCAACACCAACAGTTTTCGATCCTATATCTAAACCTAATATTCTCATTCATTACTCCTTAAAAGTTAAAGAGTGCCCGATTAAACGGGCACTCTTTATTTTATTTCTAAATAAGATTTTATAACTTCCTCAAGAATTTCATCTCTTTCAAGTTTTCTTAGTAAAGCTCTTGCTCCGTTGTAGCTTGTAATGTAAGAAGGGTCTCCTGAAATGAGATATCCAACTAGCTGGTTAACTGGATTATAACCTTTCTCCTGTAACGCATTGTAAACATCTGTTAATATTGACTTTGTTAAATCTCCTTTGTTGATGTTTAGGTTAAATTGCATTGTTTGATCTAAGTTATTATTCATATAACTGCTGCTAATTGCAGCCCACCCCCTTACTTATATTTAGTTAAATACTTCTACTAATAGTATATCATTTTTTTCAATTTTTATTCAAGAAGTATATTTATTAATTATATTATAAACTAAAAAAGATTAAAAGTACACTATTTTACCAAATATTCTATTACAGAATAAGTTTTTTCCATCGCAGTATTTATATTTTCAGGATTCTTACCACCAGCTTGAGCCATATCTGGTCTTCCTCCTCCGCCGCCACCGACGATAGCAGCTACCTCTTTAATTATCTTACCACAATGAATCCCCTTATCTAATACATCTTTTGTTGCCATTGAAATTAGGTTTACTTTTCCAGAAACATTGCTAAACAATACAACAACTCCACTAGAAAGTTTATTTCTCACTTTATCAGCAAGATCTCTTAATGAGTTTCCATCTATTCCTTCAACTGAAAACACTGCTACTTTCACACCATTAACATCTTTAACAGAAGATAATATTTCATCTTCAACTCCTGATGCTAACTTATTCTTAAGTTCTAATATTTCTTTTTCTTTTTCTTTAATTTCTGCACCTTGAGAAGCTATTTTCTTAAGCACATCTTTTTCACTACACTTTAATGCACTGCATGCTTCTCTTAATAATCTTTGTTTATCTTCCATAAATTTTATTGCATTGATGCCAGTTACAGCCTCTATTCTTCTAACCCCTGCGGCTACACCTGCTTCAGAAATTATTTTAAATAATCCTATTTCTCCAGAGTTGTGAACATGCGTACCTCCGCAAAGTTCTTTTGAGAATTCTCCTACACTAACAACCCTAACATTATCGCCATACTTATCATCAAATAAAGCCATTGCTCCAGCATTTTTAGCTTCTTCTAAAGTCATAAGATCAGTATCTACAGAAAATACTTCCATTATTTTTCTGTTTACTAAATCTTCCAACTGTTCAATTTCCTCTTCTGATAAAGCTTTAAAATGTGCAAAGTCGAATCTTAATCTCTCATCATCTACGTATGATCCAGCTTGATTTACATGCTTACCTACGATTTGCTTTAAAGCTTCATGTAACATATGTGTTGCAGTATGATTTTTGGCTATGCTATTTCTTCTTAATAAATCAACTTTAAGCGTAGCATCTTCATTAATTTTAACACTACCTTCAAGAACTTTTACATAGTGTATAGTTTTACCACCTACATTTTTCTTTGTATCATAAACATACGCCTCACCATTAGAAGTTTTGATAGTACCCTTATCTCCTACTTGGCCACCCATTTCAGCATAAAATGGAGTTTTATCTGTTACTATATAACCCTTATCTCCCTTTGATAGTTCATTTACAAACTCATTATCATTTGCTAAAACAATAATTTTAGAGTTAATCTCAATGTTGTTATATCCAACAAATTCAGTGTTTATTGAAGCTTCAATCTTATTTATCGGACTTTCATCACTTCCCATGTAAGATGACTCTCCCCTAGCACTTCTAGCTCTTTGTCTTTGTTCTTCCATTTCCTTTTTAAAGGATTCATGATCAACTTTCATACCTTTTTCTTCTAAGATTTCTTCTGTTAACTCTATTGGGAAACCATAAGTATCATATAACTTAAATGCTTTTTCTCCCTTTAATATACTTTCATTAGATTCTTTCATTTCTTCAATGTAGTCATTTAATATTATCATTCCTGAATCTATTGTTTCATTGAATCTATCTTCTTCTAAAGAAACTATTTTTTCAATATATTCCTTATTTTCCTTAAGATTTGGATATGCATCCCCGTAATTTTCTACTACAGAATTAACTATTTCTGTTAAGAATAGTCCCTTAATTCCTAATAATCTTCCATGTCTTGCAGCTCTTCTTAAAAGTCTTCTTAATACATATCCTCTTCCTTCATTGCTTGGTTGAACGCCATCAGAGATAAGCATAGTTACTGACTTAACATGGTCTGTAATTATTCTTAAAGAAATATCTTTTTGAGAATCTTCACCGTATTTAACTCCTGAAAGTTCTGCAACCTTATTTAATATATTCTTAACCGTATCAATTTCAAATATATTGTCTACACCTTGCATTATAGTTGCAATTCTTTCAAGTCCCATACCTGTATCTATATTAGGATTTGATAATCTATTATAATTACCTTCTTCATCCTTATCAAATTGAGTGAATACTAAGTTCCAGAATTCAACAACTCTATCTTCATCACTAGCCTTTACAAACTCATCCACATTTGTAATAACGCCTTCTCCTCTATCATAATGAATTTCAGTACAAGGTCCACATGGTCCAACTCCTATTTCCCAGAAGTTATCATCTTTTCCTAATCTAAATATTCTCTTTGGATCTACATCAGTTTTCTTACACCAAATATCAAAAGCTTCATCGTCTTCTAAATAAATAGTTACATATAATTTATCTTTTGGAATTTGTAAAGTTTCAGTTATAAACTCCCAAGCCCAAGGAATTATTTCTTCTTTAAAATAATCTCCAAAGGAGAAGTTTCCAAGCATTTCAAAGAAAGTACCATGTCTAGATGTCTTTCCTACATTTTCAATATCACCAGTTCTAATACATTTTTGACAAGTTGTTATTCTTTTTCTTGGGGGTTCTTGCAAGCCTGTAAAATATGGCTTAAGAGGTGCCATACCTGCATTTATTAATAATAATGATTTATCATTTTTAGGCACTAGAGGAAAACTTTCCAATCTTAAGTGCTCTTTTGATTCAAAAAATTTTAAATAAGCTTCTCTAAGCTCATTAGTTCCCATGAATTTCATAATCTTACCTCCTAATTGCTTTTCTAAATAAAAAAAGTTTCCATCCCTATAAAAAAGGGACGAAAACATATATTCCGCGGTACCACCCTAATTATGCATAAACGCATCACTTAGAAAAATATAGCTCCAAGATAGCTTCAATATATTATGTAAGAAGTTTTCACCAACCACTTCTTCTCTGAATACATAGTGTATATTTACTCATTCTTTTCAACGCTAAATATTAAGTTTTCTTATATTTCAATGAAATTATAGTTTATTTATTAAAATATGTCAATTATTTTATTTCAGAATAAATAATCATTAATATCCTCATAGATTACCTTAATAATAACACCTATAGGAACTATTAATATCATGCCTATAAATCCACCAAGTTTTTCCCCAATTAAAAGTAATATTATTATTATAATTGGATGCATATTTGTACTATCACCAGTTATTTTAGGAGAAAGTATATTTCCTTCTATCTGTTGAATAATGAAAACTATTAGTAATGTCCATAAAGCTTTATTAGGAGATTCCATAAGAGCTACAAAAACTGCTGGTATTCCTCCTATTATAGGACCAAAATAAGGAACAATATTAAGTACCCCATTAAATACACCAAGTAATAGTGCAAACTTAACATCTAAAATGAAAAGTGCTATACTTGTCAGCACTCCTATAATTATTGATAAAATCAACTGACTTATTATATATCTTGATAAGACCTTATCTATATGTGTTATAAATTTTTTTGTGATTACTCTTTTTTCAGTAGGTAGTACCAATAATACCTTATTAAAAATTAAATCTCCATCCACCAAAAAGTAATATGTCACTATAGGAATAATAGCTAAGGAAACTAAACTTTCTAACCCAGCCATTAAATTATCAAATAAATTATCTGAAAATGTTCTTAAAAACAAATTAAGTTCATCACTAATACTACTATATATATTATCAAAGAAGGAAATATTATTTATATTCATTTTTTTTGATAAAGTCTCAACATAATTATCTACATTGTCTAATATATTGCCAAAATTATAACTTTCTCTTAATATAGATGGAATTAAAATATATATAAATAATGATATAGAAATAATAATGCTTAATATAATTAATATAGATGATATTCTTTTTTTAATTCTAAATTTATCGCATAATATATCTCTTAAAGGTTTTAATGCGTATGCTAGTATAAAACTTATAAAAATAATATTTACTGTACTTTTTATAGTTTTGATTTTTACATATATAATAATAAGAAGAATTAATAATAGAATTAACAAAATGTACTTTAATATCTTTGTATTTTTCTTGTTTATTAACATGTTTTTTTCTTTCTTGGTATGCTCTGAAATTTCACATCATTATTTCCATAATATAAAACAAAATCTTCTCCTAATATACATTCTTTTAAAAGCAGAATTTCTTTACCTTTTATTATTCTATCAAATATTCCAGAGCTTATAACTAGTCCTTTAATTGATAAATCTTCTTTTTCTATTAGTAAGTCTTCCAATATACCTTTTATAACATTATTTTTATCTTTAACATCTTTATCCTTAATGCTTTTGAATGAAATTCCCTCTTTCTTAGTTAATTCTTTAATAATTATTACATCTTCTATTGATACAATATCCTGAGTTCTAATAAAATTCCTTTTACTAAACAGTAAATAATTAGAAATCAAAAAACCCTTTATAACTCCTTTATGAAAGTCTATATAGATATCATCTATAAGCCCTATATACTTCCCCCTAATATCGAAAACTTTTTGCAGATAAAAATCTTTTGTTTTTAACAATATACCACTCCCTTATCTATACCTTAAAGTTATTTTCCCCCAAAAAGCAAAAAAAATTCCTATATTATTAAAATATAGGAATTTATATTTGCTATATTATTTTTTCTATTACTCCGCCGCCAACTACTATATTTCCATCATAGAAAACAACTGATTGACCTTTAGTTATGGCTCTTTGCTTATCTTTGAATGAAACTTTTACTTTCCCATCCTCAGCAGGAGAAATTATAGCTTCACAAGTCTTGGCTGAATACCTTACCTTTGCCTGAACTGTCATTTCACTATTAAGTTTATCAAAAGCAATAAAATTAACATCCTTTGCTATTAAATCCGTCTTAAATATATCTTCTTCTGGACCAATAACAACTTCATTAGTGTTCGGATTAATGTCTGTTACAAAAACAGGTCTTCCTAATGCTAAGCCTAGTCCCTTCCTTTGACCTATAGTATAATATACTATCCCTTTATGTTTCCCAAGTATATTACCATTTTTATCAACGAAGTTTCCTTGATTTACTTCATTAGGTCTTACTAATGTAATATATTTACCATGATTATTATCTGGTATAAAACATATCTCTTCACTATCTTTCTTATTATGAACTGCAAGCCCAATTTCTTTTGCTATTTCTCTTATTTTATCCTTTGTATAATCTCCACAAGGCATTAAAGTTTTACTTAATTGTTCTTGAGTAAAATTATATAATGCATAAGTTTGATCTTTTCTATCATCATCAGCCTTAATTAAAAGATATCTACCATCATCATTTTTTTCGATTTTGGCATAATGGCCTGTAGCAACATAATCTGCTCCAATCCCTTTAGACCTTCTTAGAAACTCATCAAACTTTATGTGTTTATTACAAGCTATACATGGATTAGGTGTCTTCCCTTCCATATACTCCTGTACAAAATAATCAATTACCTTTTCTTTAAAAGATTCTTTGAAATTAAGGACATAAAAAGGAATTCCCAGTCTATCAGCAACTCTTCTAGCGTCCTCTACTGATGAAAGTGAACAACATCCACCTTCTCTTTCAACATAATCTTCGTCGCCGTCGTCAAAATGTTTCATAGTTACGCCTATAACATCGTAACCTTTTTCTTTTAAAAGATAGGCAGCAACAGAGCTATCAACTCCGCCACTCATGCCCACTACAACTTTCTTTTTCATATTATTTTCTACTCATCTCCATGTACATGATCGTGAATGTCATCATGTTCTTCGAAATCCCATAGATCTAATCCTGTATTTTGTCTATAATTATTTATAGCCTTATGAATTGCTTCTTCAGCTAATACAGAACAATGCATTTTAACAGGTGGAAGTCCATCTAAAGCTTCAGCAACTGCCTTATTAGATAATTCCCAAGCTTCTTCAACTGTCTTTCCAATAATTAGTTCTGTTGCCATTGATGAAGATGCAATAGCAGATCCACAACCGAAAGTTTTAAATTTAGCATCTTTTATTATGTTATCTTCTATTTTTAAATAAACCTTCATTATATCTCCGCATTTAGCATTTCCTACTTCACCAACACCGCTTGCATTTTCAATTTCCCCTACATTTCTTGGATTTCTAAAATGATCCATTACCTTATCGCTGTACATCATAGTATTTTTCTCCCTTCTTAATAAAGTCTTCCCATAATGGTGACATATTTCTTAATCTTTCAATAATAGGTGGTACTACTTCTAAAACATAGTTAACATCTTCTTCTGTAGATGCATCACCTAAAGTTAATCTTAATGAACCATGTGCTAACTCATGAGGTAATCCAATTGCTAGTAACACATGAGATGGATCTAATGATCCTGAAGTACATGCACTTCCGCTTGAAGCACATACCCCTTCAAAGTCTAATGATAAAAGAATTGATTCTCCTTCAATAAACTCAAAAGTTATGTTAACATTACCAGGTAATCTCTTATCCCCTATAGGGCCATTTAATCTGGTATGAGGTACTTTTAATAAGCCTTCTATTAACTTATCTCTAAGTATAGTTAAATTTTTATTATGCTCTTCTAAATTATCTGTAGCAAGTTCCATAGCTTTTCCAAGGCCTACTATTGATGCTGTATTTTCTGTTCCAGCCCTTCTAGCTCTTTCTTGGCCTCCACCATGAATTAAGTTATCTATTTTAACACCTTTTCTAACATATAGAGCCCCTATTCCTTTTGGTCCATAAATCTTATGTCCTGCTAAAGATAATAAATCTATATTCATTTCTTTTACATCTATAGGTATATTTCCTACTGCTTGAACTGCGTCTGTATGGAAGAAAACTTTTCTTTCTCTGCAGATTTCACCTATTTCTTTAATAGGCTGAATAGTCCCAATTTCATTATTTGCAAACATAATTGAAACTAAAATAGTTTTATCAGTTATTGCATTCTTTAATTCTTCTAAATCTACAAATCCCTCTTCATTTACATTTAAATAAGTTACTTCAAATCCTTGTTTTTCTAAATACTCACAAGTATGAAGAACTGCATGATGCTCAATTTTAGTAGTAATAATGTGATTACCCTTTTTTCTATGAGCTGAAGCAATTCCTTTAATTGCCCAGTTATCTGCTTCTGAGCCACCTCCAGTAAAATAAACTTCATTCAAATCACAGTTTAAAGCTTTTGCAACTCTATTTCTAGCCTTATCTATAGCCATTTTAGTTTCCCTTGAAATACCATAGAAAGATGATGGATTACCATACTTTTCTGTAAAAAACGGCATCATTTCTTCTAAAACCTCAGGTTTAACATAAGTAGTTGCTGCATAGTCCATATACACGTTTTTCATCTTTATTCGCTCCTCTTTACAAACTTAATAGATTCACTTTCACTCTTCAATCTATTGTAATCATCTACTATATCTTGAAGTGTTATGTTTTCCATTACTTCATCAATGCTATTTTTTATTTTTTCCCATAACAATCTAGTAGCGCAAAAATCTATATTATCACATTCTGTACCTTCAATGCATTCTGCAATTTCTACAGGTCCTTCAAGAACATACATAATATCTGCTACAGTTATATCCTTTGGAGCACTATTTAAAACATATCCACCTTGAGCTCCTCTTATACTTTTTATAAGTTTTGCTCTTCTTAGAGGCGAAAATAATTGTTCTAAATAATATTCAGATATACTTTGCCTTTGAGAGATTGTTTTTATTGAAACGGGGGCATCTCCATAGTGCATTGCAAGGTCTACCATAGCCTTGACCCCGTATCTTCCTTTAGTAGAAAGCCTCATACTCTTTCCCCCTTTTAATGTTGACCATTTTACTAGTAATTACTTCATATATATTATCAAACCGCTTTATTCTTGTCAATAATATCACTTCTTTCTAAAGATTATTTTTCCTAAAAAATATTATAATTAATAATCTATTTACTTTTTACATTTTCCCAATAAATTTTTACACTATTTTCATATTTATTATTTTGTGGACTATAGTATTTTACTCCTTCTAAATTATCAGGTAAATATTGTTGACTTACATAATTATTTTCATAATCATGAGGATATTTATAGCCACCTACCCCTAAGTTTTTCGCTCCAGCATAATGGGCATCTTTTAAATGTTTAGGCACATCTCCGATATTTTTATTCTCTAAATCATCCATAGCTTTTGCTATTGCTATATATGCACTATTAGACTTAGGCAATGTTGCAAGATAAATTACTAATTCAGATAATATTAATGAAGCTTCTGGTAAACCGACCTTTAATGCTAATTCAACTCCAGAATTTATTACAGTTATAGCATTTGGATGAGCAAGCCCTATATCCTCAGCTGCAATTACTGAAATTCTTCTTATTATAGCTTGTAGATTTCCTGACTTAATTAATCTTGCTAAGTAATGAACTGCTGCATCAGCATCACTACCTCTTATACTTTTTTGAAGTGCACTTAAATAGTTATAATATTCATCCCCACTGGCATCAGCCCTTATATGAGATTGACTTAATCCTTCTATATATTCAACACTTATCTTTTTAACCTTATTCAACTGAGAATTAATAGCAAGTTCTAATATATTATATGCCTTTCTATAGTCACCTTGAGAAATCTCTGAAATATATTTTAATGCTTCTTGAGAATATTCTACTTCTATTCCATCATTTATTAATCTATTTATCGCTCTTTCCAAACCTTCAATTATTTCTTCTATACTAAGTGATTGAAATTGAAATATATTACATCTACTTAATATCGCTTTATGAATAGCAAAGTATGGATTTTCAGTAGTACTAGCTATTAATGTAACTCTTCCATTTTCAATAAATTCTAAAAGAGCTTGTTGTTGTTTTTTACTGAAATGTTGTAATTCGTCTATATATATAACCACTCCATTATAGTTAAGTAAACTGTCTAGACTTTCAGTTATTTCTTGTATATCCTTAACTGATGCAGTAGTTGCATTTAGTTTATAAAATTTTCTATCGCTATAATTAGCCATTATATTTGCTAAAGTAGTTTTCCCAGTTCCTGGTGGTCCATAAAGTATACAATTAGGAATTTTTTTACTTACTATTAAATTGTATAATGGTTTTCCTTTTCCAATTATATTTTGTTGTCCTATAAAATCTTCTAACCTCTGTGGTCTCATTGCTTCTGCTAATGGTTTCATTGACTTCACTCTTCCTATAATTCTAATTTTTTATTTAAATCCTTCGTTTAATTCTTTGGCTTTTTCAAGATTCTCATATTCAGTAAATCCTTCTATATAAAGTTCTCCACTTCTTTGCTTCAAAATAACTTCTATAGGCACATCTTCGCCAACAGCTTCATCGCTGCCTTCTTCATGTAAGCTTCCATCATCATGGGTATGTGTTTCTGATGATACAGCATTCATATCTAATGTCATACAAACAATATACCTATCCTGTTCTTCTCTTATACTAACCAAATTGCTCTCATATTCCTTAAGATCTACTTCCCCTATATACGCAGAATAAAACTCTATATAATTACAAACATAAAAATTCTTTTCACTAATATGTTTTTTCATAGTATCATCATATCCATTCTTATATGACAATACTAAATCTATAGTATTCTTAATCTGATTTTTTTCACTGTTACTTAAAGCACTTGAATCACTAGTGCAACCTATCATAAATATGTTTAAAATTAAAATTAATATACTTGTTATTCTATTTTTTCTCATCTATACCTCCATAAAATCATAATTTACAAATTATTAAACATCTATTTTTATAATATCATAAAAATACCATTTCTATGTTTAATTTCATAAAAAATAGGATACTTACTTGTACCCTATTTTACTCATTCTAATTCCTATCTAAAACCTTCATTTAATTCCTTAGCCTTATCAAGATTTTCATATCCTAAAAATCCCTCTATAAAGAATTCTCCCTCTTTTTCCACCAACGTAATTTCAACTGGTATATCCTCAGCAGCAATTTCGTGTACTTGCTCATGAACACTTCCATCATCATGTGTATGTGTTGCTGGAGTTAATGCTTTTATATCTATTATAGTGCTAGCTAAATATTTATCTCCTTCTTCTCTTAAACTAATTATTTTACTTTTATAATCTTTAAATTCTACTTCTCCTATATACATTGTATAAAGTTCAAAAAAGTTAGAACCATAAAAATTCTCCTCATTAATATGTTTTTTCATAGTATCATCATATCCATTTTCATATGATAGTACTAAATCTATTGTGTCCTTAATTTTATTTTTATTACTTCTAATAAAATCACTTTCCTCACTTGAACAGCTTACAGCAAAAATGCTTATAATTAGAAATAAAATAAATATACCTTTTCTCATAAAACCCCTCCATAATTTTAAATATCATATAATAATACTTATTATATGATAAATTGTATCATAGAAAGCTACCAATATGTCTATAAATAAAAAAATAAAGAAGATACATTAAAAATATCTTCTTTATCTTCTATAAATTATTTATTTTTTCTTTGATGCCTTTTTCGCTTCCTTAGCTTTAGGTCCTTCAAAAGCATTAATATACATATCTCTTAATTCACTCATTAATGGATATCTTGGGTTAGCACCTGTACATTGATCATCAAATGCTTGCTCAACCATTTCATCAAGATTTTCATAGAACTTAGTCTCAGAAACGCCTGCTTCTTTAATTGTTTTAGGCATATTTAATTTAGCTTGTAATTCTTCAACTGCCTTTATTAACAATTCAACTTTTTCTTCTTCACTATTTCCACCTAATCCAAGATGATCAGCAATTCTAGCATATCTCCATGCTGCATTTGGATATTTATATTGAGCAAATGCTGCTTGCTTAGTAGGAGCATCTGTCGCATTAAATCTTATAACTTCATTCATTAATAATGAGTTAGCCATACCATGTGGTAAGTGATGGAATGCACCTAGTTTATGAGCCATTGAATGTGTAATTCCTAAGAAAGCATTTGAGAATGCCATACCAGCCATACATGATGCATGCGCCATCTTTTCTCTTGCTTTTACGTTAGTAGTTCCTTCATTATATGCATCTGGTAAATACTTAAATACTAATCTAATAGCTTCTAAAGCTAATCCATTAGTGTATTCTGATGCCATTATTGAAACATATGCTTCAATTGAGTGAACTAATACGTCTATACCCGCACAAGCAGTTAATCCTTTTGGTGATGTCATCATAAGTTCAGCATCTACTATTGCCATATCTGGAGTTAATTCATAATCTGCAAGAGGATATTTAACTCCTGTAGTTTCATCTGTAATAACAGCAAATGGAGTTACTTCTGAACCTGTACCAGCTGATGTAGCTATAGCAACCATCATAGCTTTATTACCCATAGTTGGGAACTTATATATTCTCTTTCTTATATCCATGAATGTCATAGCTAAATCATGGAAGTTAACTTCTGGATGTTCATACATAACCCACATAATCTTAGCAGCATCCATAGCAGAGCCACCACCTAAAGCTATTATTACATCTGGATTAAAATCTAACATTTCTTTTGCACCAGCTTTTGCACATCTAAGTGTTGGGTCTGGTTCTACATCTGAGAATATTTTAAATTGTATTCCATTTCTCTCTAAAACTTCAGTAACTTTATTAGTATATCCCATATCAAATAACACTCTATCAGTTACTATAAATGCCTTCTTTTTACCCATATCCTTTAATTCTTCTAAAGCTACTGGTAAACAACCATATTTAAAGTAAACTTTTTCTGGAACTCTAAACCAAAGCATATTTTCTCTCCTCTCAGCTATACTCTTGATGTTAATTAAATGCTTAGGACCAACATTTTCTGAAACTGAGTTTCCCCCCCATGATCCACATCCAAGAGTTAGTGATGGTGCTAATTTAAAATTAAATATATCTCCTATAGCACCTTGTGATGCTGGCATATTAATTAAAGTTCTAGCTGTTTTCATTTTTTCACCAAATTGTAATATTCTATCTCTACATTTAAGTTGATCAGTATAAAGAATTGAAGTATGACCCATACCACCTAATTCAATTAATCTTGCTGCTTTTTCTAAAGCTTCTTCATAAGATTTAGCTTTATACATTGCTAAGATTGGTGATAATTTTTCATGTGAAAATGGTTCTTCTAATTCTACAGACTCTACTTCACCTATTAAAACTTTAGCTGAAGCTTCAACATTAATTCCTGCCATTTCTGCAATTTTATATGCTGATTGACCAACTATATTAGCATTTAGTCCACCTTTTTCATTTAAAATTATTTTTCTAACCTTATCTACTTCTTCACCCTTTAAGATATAGGCTCCTCTTTCACTTAGTTCCTTTTTAACCTCATCATAAACTTCTTCTAATACTACTAATGATTGTTCTGATGCACATATAACTCCATTATCGAAAGTTTTAGATAGAAGTATAGAGTTTACTGCCATTTTTATATGAGCAGTTTCATCAATTATTGCTGGTGTATTACCTGCTCCAACTCCTAATGCTGGTCTTCCTGAAGAATACGCAGCCTTAACCATTGCTGGTCCACCTGTTGCTAATATTATATCTGATTCCCTCATTACATTTTGAGATAATTCTACAGACGGTTCATCTATCCATCCAATGATTCCTTCTGGTGCACCAGCTTTTACTGCTGCTTCTAAAACAATTCTAGCTGCCTCAATTGTAGCTTTCTTTGCTCTTGGATGAGGAGATATTATAATTGCATTTCTTGTTTTTAAAGCTATTAATGTTTTAAATATTGCTGTTGATGTTGGATTTGTTGTTGGAACTATTGCTGCTATAACTCCTATTGGTTCAGCTACCTTAGTAATTCCATAAGTCTTATCTTCTTCTAAAACTCCACAAGTTTTCATGTCTTTATACTGATTATATATATATTCAGCTGCAAAATGGTTCTTTATAACTTTATCTTCTACTATACCCATACCAGTTTCTTGAACAGCCATTTTAGCCAATTTAATTCTATTGTCATTTGCTGCTATTGCAGCTTGTCTAAAAATTTCATCAACTTGTTCTTGAGTGTAAGTTGAAAAAATTCTTTGCGCCTCTCTTAATTGATTAATTCTTTGAGTTAATTCTTGTGCATTCGTTACTACCATTTTATATCCTCCTAAAATAAAAGATTTATATTTAACAAATATAAATTTCTTTCTTACTAAAATTTCCTTAACCAAATCACAATATTATTGTATTTTATTGTTTATTTTTTGTCAATCTTTTTCGTTAAATATTTATCATATTTTTTCTATTTTTTTCTTCACACTCTTGCCCTCTAATTTTTATATTAATATTTTTATATTAATATTTTTATATTTTTTTGTATAAAATTAAAAATATTAATAATAATAAATAGAATTTTCTAACTTTTTTGAATTTTTTTATTATTGACAATAATCGTTTTCTTCTATATTAAATAATTAATTATAATATTTTGGATTTTGTTTG
>NZ_JASCQJ010000048.1:0-24899 GCF_033043255.1 Clostridium lamae
TATTAATACTTATAATAACTATTTTTTTGTCTTTACGCATAAATATAATCAGCTTAACAATCATATATTTTTTGAAAATTTGTAAAAATATTCTATATAGTTATTGATTTTTACTCTTATATACTGTAATATAGTATATTATAACTCTTTAAAAAATATTATATACCACAAAATGAAAAGGGGGTACAGTATGCTTAAATTAAAGAATGTCAGTAAAAATTTTAAGAAGGTAACCGTAGTTGACAACTTATCTTTCTCAGTAGGCAAGGGAGAAATTGTTGGTCTACTTGGTGAAAATGGTGCTGGCAAAACAACAACTTTACGAATGATATCTACTATGCTTGAAATATCAGAAGGACAGATTAAAGTAAATGATATCGATGTTAAATCAGATCCAGAGAAAGTTAGAAAGGAAATCGGAATACTTTTCGGAGGAGATGTAGGATTATACGACAGATTAACTGGTAGAGAAAATATAAGATATTTTGCTAATCTTTATGGCATGAGCAAAAAAGAAGCAGATGAAAGAATAGATGTATTAGCTAAAAGCTTTGAAATGGAAGACTATATAAATAAACCTGTTGGAAAATACTCAAGAGGTATGAAGCAAAAAATCTCTGTTGCGAGGTCAATAGTTCATAACCCTTCTGTTATGCTTTTTGATGAACCAACTACCGGATTAGACGTAAGTGCAGCAAGAATTGTGCAAGACTTTATCCTTCAATGTAAGAAAGAAAATAAGATTATATTATTTTCAAGTCACTCTATGAAAGAAGTTGAAAAGTTATGTGATAGAGTTGTCATTATAAATAAGGGGAAGCTTTTAGAAAATTGTACACTTCCTCAATTAAAGGCAAAATATAATAATGATGATTTAGAAGAAACATTCTTAACACTTATAGGAGGTAATACTAATGAGTAATTTTTTAACTGTTTTAAAGAAAGAATTATTAGATATTGTAAGAGATAAAAAAACATTAGTATTTACATTAATACTTCCAATTCTTATTTATCCTATAATGTTTAAATTTATGTCATCTTCAATGGAGAAAGCAGTAACTGATGTAGAAAAAGAAATAAATATTTATATAGAGGGTGATACTGATTCCACTATGGCAAAAGTAATTACCTCATTAGAAAATATAAGAATCCCTGAAGTAGACTCACCTACTGAAGCGCTAAAAAATGGTGATATACAACTTATAATTAATATCCCAGAAAACTTTGATGAAAATATTGCTGCTGGTAAAAATGACACTATAAACTTACTAATTGATGATGAATCAAATAAATCAATGATTGCAAGCAGTATGGTTAGTGAAGTCTATGAAAACTATAAGAACACTATCATAGAGCAAAGATTAACTGCAAGTGGAATTGACCCTTCGATATTAAAGCCATTCGATATTAATATTAAATCTGGGATAAGTGCTGAAAATGAAGATGTAAACTCAATGGGTTCTATGCTTCTTACTATGATTCCAACACTTATAGTAATACTTATGGTTTCTTCAACTGTTGGCATGGCAGCTGATTTAGGTGCTGGTGAAAAAGAAAGATTTACATTTGAACCATTACTTTCAACTTCTGCTAAAAGATCATCATTACTTTGGGGTAAAATAACAGCTTTATGTACAGTTTCGTTTATAGCCTTAATTGCAAACTTAGCTGCTATGGTATTTTCAATGCAAAGATTTATGTCCTTTGGAGAAGGAAATATTCAGTTTAATTTATCACCTTCAACTATATTAGGTATGTTAGTAGTAGGCTGTTTACTTTTAGTTACCTTATCAGCATTACAACTTTCTGTAAGTATATATGCAAGATCAACTAAAGAAGCTAACTCATACTTAACTGCTATTACAATGCCAGCTATGATTTTATCCTTTATACCATATATGATGGATGCTAAGGGAATAAATCCAATATTCTTCAATATTCCTGTAACTAATGCAATTTGCTTAATGAAGGAATTTACCGTTGGAATATTTGATATCAAACATATATTAATAGTATTCGGTTGGCACATAGTTTATATAGTTGCTTCAATTATGTTTGCTAAATATATGTTCTCTAGAGAAGAAGTTATATTTAGGAATTAATAATGCGTAATGCATAATGGATAATTTAGGAGAAAACTCTTACAGAGTTTATTAAAATGAAAGAATTAAATAATGAAAAAATTAAATAATTATGGAATAAACTCCTATGGAGTTTAGAAATTTTATATTTGATAATACACCAATTATTTAAAAAAAATTAAATCATATATTTAATAATAAATAAAGGAATTCAGATAAATACTGAGTTCCTTTATTCATTAACTATTTCATTTTTTCATTTCAATTTTGCGTTAGCAAAAGAGAAGAAGTAATATTTACAAATTAATAATGCGTAATGCATAATGGATAATTAACGAGGAAATTCAGCCATAGGCTGAATTTCTTTATTTTTCATAATTCACCTTGGTGAATTATTACCTAAATTATGCATTACGCATTATGCACTATGCATTTCATAAAGTTTGTTATCAAACTTTCTAATATCAGGCCACGTATGATAATTAGCTCCTTCTTTTGAATGATATTCTATAAAATCATCTATATTAATTTCGTATGTTTCATAATCATCTAATTCTATTTCAATTATGTTGTCTTCTAATATATCAAATCTTGTTACTTCTCCAGTAGATATAGATTCACTTCCATAGTAAAAAGCAACTCCGTTATCCACTAGTGTCTCATATAATTCTATAATTTCATCTTTTAGATTCTCTTTCATTGATTTCACTATCCTTTGTTCATCATAAATATTATTTTTCTAGATAAACTTCTAGGCATTAATTTATTTAAAGTTATAATAAGCTTATTTTTAAATCCAGGAATTATTATAAGTTTTCCTTTCTTAAAGTCTCTATAAGCAATTTTTGCTACTTCTTTCGGCGTCATTAATGCCTTTTTTGCAGCTCCTTTTTTCCTTATACCCGACCTTTCTTGAAAGTTTGTTTTTACAGGACCAGGGCATAAACAGCTTACTTTTATATTATTTCCCTTTACTTCTTCGTGTAAGGCTTCTGTAAAATTTAATACATATGATTTTGATGCATAATATGTTGCCATTTTAGGTCCGGCACAAAAAGCTGCCGTTGATGCTACATTCATTATAGCGCCTTCTCCATGATCTATCATAATAGGTAAAAATCCTTTTGTTAGTTCTGTTAAAGCTCTAATATTAACATCAATTAACTTAAGTTCCCTTTCCATTTCTATCTCGCTCAAATATCCAAAGGAACCTATACCTGCATTATTTATTAAAATATCCACAGACAAATTATTTTTATTCACAAAATCTAATACTTTTTCACATGAGTTATCCTCAGATAGGTCTAATGAAATAGTATATACATTAATACTATATAAGCTTAACTCATCTTTTACTTCTTTTAATCGTTCTTCATTTCTTGCAACTAAAATCAAGTTGTTTTTATCCTTTGCGTAAAGTTTCGCTAATTCATATCCTATACCAGTAGTAGCTCCGGTTATTAATACACAGCTTCTACCATACGGTTTCCCCATAAAAAATCCTCCATTTATTTTTATAATAACAAACTTTAATTTTTAATATATCATATTGTACTAAAAATATAAATATTATTATTTTATTATGATTTTGGAGTTACAACTTCATTTTGATATAATTATTTTATATTAATTCTAAAATTATATTTAACTTTTGGACCTTATTATTTATTCCTTTAAATTTAATTCTAAATTCTATTATATCCAAATCCTTAGTCTTTTTTCTGACAAAACCACCTATTGCTTTTATATCATTAATGCTTTATATAATAATAGGACTTTTAGGTTCTATTATAATAAATAGCTATTTAAAAAAATAAAAACTGGTGAAATATCATTATTTACACAATTGATATTTCACCAGTTAACTTATATTATTATTTACCCCAAATTTATTCTATTACTTATACTTACACTGCACCTATTATAAAGTTAATTAAGAACAATGCACTTACTATATACATTATTGGATGAACATCCTTAGCTTCTCTCTTAACTATTTTTACTAAGCAATATGTTATAAATCCTGCTGCTACCCCATTTGAAATACTTCCTGTAAAAGGCATAAATGTTACTACAAAGAATGCTGGCATAGCTACTTCAAAATCTTCCCAATTAATATTTTTGAAGGATTCCATCATTAAAATACCTACTACTATTAAAGCTGGTGCTGTAGCTGCTGCTGGCACCATTCCCATTATAGGTGCTATGAATAATGATAATACAAATAATACTGCTACTGTAACAGAAGTTAATCCAGTTCTTCCACCTTGTCCAATTCCTGCTGCACTTTCAACATATGTTGTTGTATTACTTGTACCTAAAAGTGCTCCAATTGATGTTGCTGTTGCATCTGCAAATAATGCTCTTTCTAATTTTGATGAAAAATTATTTCCACTCTCAAATAGCTTTTCATCATTTTCATCGAATATTCCTGCTTTTCTTCCTGTTCCTAAGAAAGTACCGATTGTATCAAAAGTATCTGATAGAGAAAATGCAAATATTGTAGTTAATACTATAGATATCTTTGATGGATCACTAAATAACCCTACAAAATCTAACTTGAAAAATGTTGGTTCTAAGCTTGGAACCCCAAAGCTGATTTGTGAAAAGTCAGGTACTTGTGTTACTCCCATAAAAATACCTATTACCGTAGTTAAAAGAATTCCCAATAAAATTGCTCCCTTGAACTTAAGAAGCATTAATACAAGTGTAATTACTAAACCTATTAATGATAATAATGCTACTGGATTTTTAAAATCAGTCATTGCTAAATTTACACTGCTAAATACTGAAGTACCTTCTGATGCGAAAATTTGATTAGCCGTTTCACCTGTAAATGTTAGGAAATTAGCTTGCTTAATACCTAAGAATGCTATAAATAATCCTATACCACCTGAAATTGCATATTGAAGTGAGTGTGGAATAGCTTGTATTATCATTTTTCTTATTTTAGTAGTGGTAATAATTATATTAATAACTCCACAAATAAATACCATGGCTAAAGCTTGTTGCCATGTGAATCCAAGACCTAGTACTACTGTAAAAGTGAAAAATGCATTCAATCCCATTCCAGGTGCTTGCGCAAACGGAACATTGGCTACTAACCCCATTACTAGTGTACCAATTGCTGCTGCAATAATAGTAGCAACAAAAACTGCATTTTTATCCATACCTGCTGCTGATAGAATAGATGGATTTACGAACAAAATATATGCCATTGTTAGGAATGTAGTTACTCCTGCCATTAATTCGGTTTTAACATCTGTTCCGTTTTCCTTAAGCTTAAAAAACTTTTCCATAAAAATACCTCTCTCTTTCATTCATTCCGAATATTATATAACTATATTATCATTTTGTTCGTATTAAATCAATAGTTTTTTATATTTTTGACATTTTATATAAAATTACGGTCTTTAAAACAATTTAAATTATACTAAATTTATTAAAGCATTTTCAAAATACGAATATTATGTTAAGTGATTTTCATTTGCATTTATTCGATTACATATATCCTATTAATATTAAAATAACTTCTATACCACATTAGCTTTAATCCATATATTTACAATAAATTTCCGAAGTGTTACAATTATTCTAATACTTATATGTGTATATAGCATATGAATGAGAGGGAGGGCTCAACGACGATTCCTAATATGATAATATAATTTTTTATGATATTAGACCAATAACTATATCTATATCTGAGCAAAATAGCACCTTAATTTTTAGTTCTGAACGCTACAAAAAAAATTAATTTTAAGGAGAATTCTTATGAAAAAGGTTATGCCATTTCTTTTTACGGGAAACTTTTCTAATCTTAGAAATATTGCCATTTATGTAAACAATAACACTTCAAAAGAATTAACAGATGTGACTATATATCATACTGGTTCAGGTGGACATCCTATCAAATTAGGTACCATTAAACCTAATACTCATGATAATATAGAACAGATTGCTTCAACTATGATTACTAATAAATCCGAACTAATTTTTAGCTACACTTTAGATGATAATAATTATAGTCTAGTAGTTTATGATGACCTTATTAATACTGATATAAGACCCTTAATTATTGAGATAACTGAAGAATCTAATAGTTTAGTATTTAATAGTAAAAGAATATCTGGTGAATATATTAAATAGTTTTTTTACATTAGACGTATTTATATGAAAAGAAAGAAGTAAAATATTAACACTTTACTTCTTTTTCATTCTAAATTATTCATTTTTCTCGTCTTCTGTAACTCTTCCATCAGAGCTATTTACAGGGATAGCTTCACCTAAAAATTTAGGTTCAGGCTTTAATATATTTACATAAGCAAAATCCTTTAATTGAGCTAGTATCTCTCTTTTTTTATAGCTATCCATTAATTGATATTCTCTTAAATCTGACCTTACACCATAAGCTTCTATACCTAATTTCCTTGCTATATATAATGCTCTAGGCAAGTGATATTCATTGGTAACTATAATTGCTTTATCTACCTTAAAAATTTCCTTAGCTCTATACATAGTATCATAAGTGCTAAAACCTGCGTGATCCATAAAGACTATCTTTTCATCTATATTCTCATTCATAATATAGTCTTTCATTGCTCTAACCTCATTATATTCTACTGTCCCATGATCACCACTTAAAATAAAAGTATTTCCCAGGCCAGCATTAAAAACCTCTAAAGATGTTTCAAGTCTATCTGCTAAAATATCTGAAGGACTTCCATCACTTCTTACCCCAGCCCCTAGAACTATTATCGCATCATTATCACTAGGTATATCATCAATATTATAAATATACTTTTTATAACTGTTAACTATTGAAATGGTGATGCTTATGGTTAATACAAATATTATTAGTAAAGATATACATATACCCATAACTCTTTTTCCCCACTTCTTTAATTTAATTTTTCTCATAAATTCTCCTCTTACATTATATTCTAAACTTCATTTTAACGTGAGGTATTCCCGCTTCTTCATACTCCTCTGAAGCCTCAATAAATCCGACACATATGTATAAATTTTTAATATAGCTTTGGGCAGATAAAGTTATACTATTAACCTTAAAATTCTTCTGAATTTCTTCTATTGCTTTAAGCATCATTTCCTTTGCTATACCTTTCCCTCTGTATTCCTTTAACACTAAAACTCTTCCTATCGAAGCTTCAGAATAAGAAAGACCCGGTGGCAGCAATCTACAATATCCAACTACTCTTTCTTTATCTTCTTTATTATCTATTGCAAATAAATGCATACATTCTCTATCTTTATCATCAAAGTCATTTTCACATGTTATTTCCTGTTCACATGCAAAAACTTCATATCTAGATTTAACTATTTCGTAAAACTCACTTATGTTAAGTTGATCGAAATATTTACATCTAAATTCATAATTATCTTTCATATGCTACTCCTTCTAAATTAAAACTCTAATATATTTAATTATAATATCGTAATGTTATTTTTTCCATAAATGCCTAAAATCAAACTATTTATTTTTACAAGATATGTTATAATCATTTTATATTATTATAAAGTGTATATCAATTTCTTATTTAATTGATATATGAATTAATATTTGAAAGGAGATTATATTATGCTTGAATTCAAATTTGATACTCAATTACTAATTGAAGGACATGATTTATCAGAAGATGCTATTAATGAATATATAACTAAAAATATAGAAGGCGATTGTTTATTGGCAGTTGGTGATGAGGATTTAATAAAAGTTCACTTCCATACTAACACTCCATGGAAGGTCCTTGAATATTGTTCTTCATTAGGTGATATCTATGATGTAGTTATAGAAAATATGGAACGTCAAGAAAACGGACTACAAGGGTAACTAAGAAGTAAGAGGTAAAAAGTGTGGTAGGCATATCTCTTACCTCTTACCTCTTAACTATTACCTATCTTTTATTTTATAGGGAGACTTAAGATGGAATTGTGGGACATTTATGATAAAAATAGAAACTTAACTGGTAGAAAAATCGAACGTGGTGGCGAATTTAGCAAAGATGAATTTCACCTTGTAGTTCATGTTTGTATTTTTAACTCCAAAAATGAAATGCTTATTCAACAACGTCAACCATGGAAGAACGGATGGCCTAATATGTGGGATCTAACAGTTGGAGGAAGCGCTTTAGCTGGTGAGACAAGTACAGATGCAGCTGAAAGAGAAACTTTAGAAGAAATAGGTTATACAATTGATTTATCAAATGAAAGACCATTTTTCACTATAAACTTTGATACAGGCTTTGATGATTACTATATCATTGAAAAAGATATAGATATTAAAGATTTAACATTGCAATACGAGGAAGTACAATCAGTTAAGTGGGCAAATAAAGATGAAGTATTGCAGCTAATTAATGAAGGTACATTTATCAATTATTGGTTTATAGAATCTTTATTTGATATTAGAAAACATAGAGGTTCATTCCGAAAAATATAAAAATAAAAGAGTTACAAGTGATTTAGTACTTATAACTCTTTATTTATTTTTTATTTCAAAACTCCTATAGGAGTTTTTTCATAAATTACTTCATTTTTTCATTCTTTAATTCTTTCATTGTGCGATAGCACACCATTTATCTAATTTGCCCATCACCATAGATTATATATTTTATAGTAGTAAGTTCCTTTAGCCCCATTGGGCCTCTTGCATGAAGTTTTTGTGTACTTATTCCTATTTCTGCACCAAAACCAAACTCTCCACCATCTGTAAATCTTGTTGATGCATTAACATAAACTGCTGCCGCATTAACCTTATTTAAGAACTTTTGAGAATTCTTATAACTATCAGTAACAATAGCTTCTGAATGTCCAGATCCATATTTATTTATATGAGTAATAGCTTCATCTACATTTTTAACTATTTTAGCTCCTATTATATAGTCTAAATATTCTGTGCTCCAATCTTCTTCAGTAGCAGATGTTACGTCTGATATTATAGATTTAACTTTTTCATCTCCTCTTATTTCAACATCCTTTTCTCTTAATGCCTTAATAACAATTGGTAAGAATTCATTTGCAATTTTCTCATTAATAAGCATTTTCTCTGCTGCATTACATACTGATGGTCTTGAAGTCTTTGCATTTACTATTATATTCTTAGCCATTTCAAAATCACAAACTTCATCTACATAAATATGACAATTACCAACTCCTGTTTCAATTACAGGGACAGTAGCATTTTTAACTACAGCTTTTATTAAACCTGCTCCACCTCTTGGAATTAAAACGTCTATATATTCATTAAGCTTCATCATCTTAGTAGCTGTTTCCCTGCTAGTATCTTCAATTAATTGGATTGAAAATTCAGGTAACCCAGATTCTTTAACAGCTTCTCTTAATACTTTTACAATGGCTTTATTCGAATTTATAGCATCACTTCCGCCCTTTAATATCACGGAATTTCCAGTCTTTAAACAAAGTCCAGCTGCATCACAAGTTACATTTGGTCTAGCTTCATAGATTATTCCAATTACCCCTATTGGAACTCTTTTCTTTCCTATTTCAATTCCATTAGGTCTTTTCCACATTTCTATAACTTCACCAATTGGATCATCTAATGCTATAAGGTCAGTTAACCCCTTCGCCATATCTTTTATTCTGTTTTCATTTAAAGCTAATCTATCTAGCATAGCCTTTGAAGTTCCTTTTTCAATTGCTATATCTAAGTCTTTTTTATTTTCTTCTATAATTTCTTCTGCATTCTTTATTAAAGCTTTAGCCATCAGTTCTAATGCATTATTTTTTTCTGTCGTTGATGCTATTCCTAAATCATAAGAAGCTTCTTTAGCATTCTTTCCTAAAGTATATAAATCTAACATCATGAATACCCCCCTTATTTATTTGAAACAAATAATGTTCCTATTTCATTTCCATTTAATATGTTTAAAATTATCTTAGGATCCTCCCCATTAGCTAATACCATATCTACTCCAGCTTCTGTTGCTGTTCTTGCTGCAGATAACTTAGTTATCATTCCGCCTGTACCTAAATTGCTCCCTGCACCTCCGCAGCATTCTTCAAGTTCAGCAGTTATTTCTGTTATTTCCCTTATTAGCTCTGAATTTTCATTCTTTCTAGGATCTGAATCGTAAAAACCATCTATATCAGATAATATAATTAATAAATCAGCATTAACTAGTTTAGAAACTATTGCTGATAAATTATCATTATCTCCAAATTTTACTATATTCTCTATCTCATCTATAGCTACTGTATCATTTTCATTAACAACAGGGATAATTTTATTTTCGATTAATGTTTCAAAAGTATTGCAAACATTATTTCTAATATGATCATCTTCAACTACATCTCTAGTTAAAAGCACTTGCCCAACAGTATGGCTATATTCACCAAAAAATTTACTATATATATGCATAAGTTCACATTGTCCTACTGATGCAACTGCTTGCTTTTCTCTTATAGTTTTTGGTTTCTCCTTTAGCTTTAGTTTAGATACACCAACGCCAATTGCTCCCGAAGTAACTAATATAACTTCTTTTCCTGAATTCATAACGTCTGATAGTACTCTTGTTAACTTTTCTATTCTAGTTAAATTTATATTTCCATTGTCATATGTTAATGTTGAAGTTCCTACCTTAACTACTATCCTATTAGCTTCTTTTATTTTTTCTCTATTATTCATTCCTACTATTCCCCCAAATTTGTTTCTTTTTTTAATTATAAATTTTTTATGATATTTTTTCTACATGAAATATACTTATAATTATTTATTTCTTAAACTCTTTTATCTTCTCACCTAACTCCTTATTAAAATACTTATAAATGACTTTGATCAGTGAATAAAAAGGTACTATAACAAAAGCTCCAATCGGTCCAATTAGAGTTGCTGCCCCTACCACTAAAAATATATCCGTAATAGGATGTATTTTCATAGTTTTTCCCATAATTAATGGCACTATTATTCTTCCTTTAAGTGTTTGAGCTATTAATACTAATGCAGATAATTTTAAAATCATATTCCAGCCTAAAGCTATCGCTATAATATAAGGTAATATCAGAGATATAAAGAATCCAATAAAAGGTATGAAGGCTAAGACAAAAGTTATAGAAGCTAGAAGCAATGGATTTACCATACCTATAAATTTATAACCTATAAACATCATAGCTGCTAATGATAATGCCACCTTAGCTTGACCAACGATATAGGAAGATAAAACCTCATCACTTTCTTCTACTACATTATAAGCTTTATCATTATATTTCCTAGGAAATAGGCCAACTAAGGAATCCTTTATCTTCTCTTCATCTTTAAGTAAATAAAATGCTATTAAAATTACTAATAATATATCAGAAAATAATTGAAATCCTTTATCAAAAACTTTTCTTATATTATTAGATAGTAGAGATAAGTAATTTTGTATGTCACCTAAAAAGTTATTATAATAATCAATATTTAAAATATTTTCTCTTACTATATTTTCTACATCAACCATACCACCTCTTGACTCAATTATTTCTAAGAATATTGATTTAACATTCATAAATTGTTCTACAAAATAATCACCAAAGGCTTTCATTATTCCTGATCCTATAAAGAAAAAAATAATCAATGTTAAGGTAGCTGCAGTTCCTCTCTTCATCTTCTTCTTTAAAAATATATTATTTAAAGGTTTAAGTATATAAAATAAAAACACTCCAAATATTATTGGTATAAACACAACTGTAAAAACTACATTCATAAAATTCTTTATTATATATATTTTACTTAATAGGATAATCAATATGGCAAATAAATTAAAAATAACTAAATACGTAATTATATTCTTCTTATTCATATCATAAATTCTCCTTTTGTCTACTTAATAAATTTAGTTTAACCTTATTAGAAGAAAATATTAACACGTTTCTCTCTGCATAAATTTTAGTTATTTTTGTATAAAAACCTATTGATTTTTCATATATTTTTGTATTAAAATTATTTTCTGTGTATAAATATTAATATTTTGAATATGAAGGAGAGCAAAATGGAGAATACTACCAAAGATAAATTTCAACTGAAAGCTACACTTTCTTTTATTATTCCATCTCTAATAGGAGCAATATTATTTATGATTCCTATTAAATTTAATGGAGAAATTACTATACCTGTAGCTTTAATGTCAAAATTTCTAGCAAACATATTAGAAGGTTCTTTGACTTCTATAATTACTATGACTATTTGCATATCTGCAATACTTAGTACAATTACTAAATTATTTAAGCCTAATTTTATAGTAAAAAATGAATTTTTAAATACTTTATTTAATATACGTCCAATCTGGCTTATATCTAGAATTTTAGGAGCAGTTTTTTGTGTTTTAGCATTATTTAATTTTGGTCCTGAAATGATTACAAGTTCTGGAACTGGAGCTTTTGTTCTAAACGACTTGCTTACTATTTTATTTACTATTTTCTTTTTTGCAGGATTATTATTACCTTTATTACTTAACTTTGGTTTATTAGAATTTTTTGGTGCGATTCTTACTAAAGTTATGAGACCTGTATTTACTTTGCCTGGACGTTCATCTATAGACTGTATTACATCTTGGCTTGGGGATGGAACTTTAGGAATACTACTTACTAATAAGCAATATGAAGACGGGTTTTACTCTAAAAGAGAAGCAGCAATAATAAGTACAACCTTCTCCGCTGTTTCTATAACTTTTAGTTTAATTGTAATAGATACTGTTGGATTATCACACTTATTTATTCCGTTTTATTTAACAGTAACACTGTCTGGAATAGTTGCCGCAATTATTCTTCCAAGAATATATCCATTATGTAAATTACCTAATACTTATTATAATAATAAAGAAAAAAAAGATGATGAAACTATTCCAGAAGGACATACATCACTTTCTTGGGGCTATAATAAGGCTCTAGATAAGGCTAGCCAAAATCCTGGATATAGGGTTTTCTTAATAGATGGAATTAAAAATGTTTTAGATATGTGGCTTGGAGTTCTTCCTGTTGTTATGGCTCTTGCTACTATAGCACTTATAATAGCTGAATATACTTCTGTGTTCCAAATATTAGGTTTACCATTTATTCCTTTCTTAAACCTACTTCAAGTTCCAGAAGCTGTAGCAGCATCTCAAACTTTAGTTGTTGGATTTGCTGATATGCTACTTCCATCAGTTTTAGCTGCTAATTCTATAACTAGTGATATGACTAAATTTATAATTGCTTGTACTTCAGTTTCTCAATTAATATATATGTCTGAAGTTGGTGGAGTTTTACTTGGATCAAAAATTCCTGTATCACTAAAGCACTTAATAATAATATTTATTGAAAGAACTTTAATTACATTACCTGTAATAGTTCTTGTAGCAAATATAATTTTTTAAAATAAAAACTGGACCTAATGGCTCCAGTTTTTTTTATTTGATATATTATTTTACTATTATTTTCATAAGCCTTGTTAAATCTAAAGCTTGCATAGTATTAACTATGACTCCTGATAAATTCTCTATTTCAACATCTATACCTGTAATATCACAAGTTGTAAAATCTATCTTATTTAAATTTGTTTTATTAAAATATGCATTATTTAAATCTGTTTCATTAAAAATTACCTTATCTAATTTTACTTGTTGGAAGATCCCATCTATAAAATTGCATTCATCAATAACAACATTCTTGAGCTTTGAAAATGAGAAGTTTATATATTTTCCTATGGACTTACTAAATAGAATTTCTTTCATGCTGCATTCATCAAACCTTGCTCCAAGTAACTTACAATTAATAAACTCTACTCTATGAATGCTTCCCCCACTAAAATCTACATTAGATAAATCACAATTTTCAAAGACTGTATCTAATAAATCTATATTTTGTAATGAACATTCATTAAAAATAACATTCTTAAATTTACAAGAATCTATAGTTAAGCCTCTCTCTTGCAAAGAATCTATATCTATATCTTCTATTATTTTATTTTGTAACTTCTCAAAGTTAGCTATTTCCTCTTCTATTTTGTTTAATTCCTCAAGTTCATCTATGAATTTAGGTTTTTGAATTTTATATAGCTTTCTCATATCTTATGCCCCTATTCTTTATATTATTTATAAATATTATAACCTATATAAAGAAAAAGTAGATTTCATTAATTTTATAATTTTACTTATTTAACTTAATTGTAAATGCATCATCACTATATTCAGTTATCCTTTCTGATATATCATAATATTCTATTTCGTTATCTTCACTAGCTAATTCTCCATCAAACTCAATCATAAATTCTCCTGTTTCCCTTAAGTATCTTGAAGTATTTATATCTCCAGAATCAAAATTATCAGTAGTGAATATTTCTTTATTAGTTGTCTTATCAATAATTTTCTTAGGAGCAGCTAACAGACCATAATCTGATTTAAAATATACCCTAGTTTTTTCATTTCTAGTTTCAATTCTTGTGATTGTAATATAATCATCCCCCACCTTAGATTTTAATATTGTCTCACCACTAAGATTTAATTTACTAGACATCTTATAATCTTCTTTTATATTATTATTTGATGAGATTATATCACTTGCTAACTTATAATAATTTCTTTCATATGGTATGAAAGTAAGTGACTTAGTATCTTCAAATAATTCTTTGAAATTACTATTAAAATAGAAAACATTATTACCTTCATTATCTACAGCTCCACTCATACTTCCACCTTTAGGTAATATAAATCTTCCTTTATCATCAATAATAGTAAAGTATAAATCACAATCCTCTGTCATATATCCTTGAAGGATTGTATTTATAGGTGTTAAAATTAATTTATTTACTTTAGAACCTTCATAAATATTATCTAAACTTTGATTTAAATTATATTCCTTTACCATTCCTTTTAACTTTTCATTACTAACTGGTATATCAAAAATCCATTCTCCATCTATAACTTTGCTTTCCTTAATATCTCCTATCTTATTTACTTTAATAGAAAGTAGAAACTCATCTGGAATTTCTACATATCCTCCATATAAATTTTGCTCTTGTTCTTCTTTAGGCACTATAGATTTTATACCTACATCATAACTTATAACCCCAGAATAGGTTTTATTATTATCAAGAAACCTTCCCTCTCCTCCATATCCAAATGTAGTAATGTTATTATCTATTTTTATTTCCTTAACTAAAAAATATGGAATATCCTCCATTGGTTCTTCACTTTGAATCATATAAAAAATATATAACTCTATTCCATCATAAACCACCTTAGTTATAGTTGTCTGTATTCCATTACTCTCCTTTGTTATATTTAAATCTGATGAGTACTTATCATAATTTTCATATCTATTAGACTTAAACATTTCTAATATACTTGAAATAATAGGTATATTGCTTGCATAGGTAGTTAGAGAGCTCCCAAACACAATAAAAATTGTTAATAAAGCTACACATATTCCAGCAACATTTTTAAATTTAAGCCTTCTATTAACCTTTAATTTACTTATAGTATTATCAAATACTTGGTCTATATCTTGTGGTATATATGAAATTTCCTTGCTTAACTTTTCTTTAATTTTTTTATCTAAACTATCATCAGACATTTTCATTTACTCTACCTCCTCAATAATTCCTCTTAACTGTTGTCTAGCTCTTGAAAGCCTCGATCTGACAGTACCATCAGGTATATCTAAAATTATAGATATATCTTTAGTTGTCATATCTTCAAAATAAAATAATACAGTTACTATTTTCAGTTCTTCAGTTAATAAATTTATAGCTCTAGTTAAATCAATATCTTCATATATATCTGTATATACTGCTTGATTTAACTCTCCATCTAATGATATTGTTCTTTTATTTTTTCTTAATATATTTTTACACTCATTTATTAAAATTCTAATTATCCATGTTTTAAAAAGATTACTGTCCTTTAAAGTATCATTTTTTTCATATGCCTTTATTAGGGTATTTTGAATTGCATCTTCTATATCATACTGATTATTCAAAATTCCTCTTGCTACCTTATAGATACTCAATCTATTATCATTTATTAATAACAAAAAAATTTCCTTATCAATCTTTTTAGATTTTTCCCTACTGGATTTCTTCTTATAATTTAATATTGAAATAAGTTCCATATTCCTCCTCCTCTTTAAATTCACTTAGCTAAGTATTTCAATTATTAGACTAATATCCCTTTAAAAATGTTCATCTTTTTTGAAAATATTTCAAAAAAAATAAGAGTTGTGTAATTCTCTTACACAACTCTTACTTATATTAACTATATTTGTCTTGCTACATTTACTGCTTCTTCAATACTATTTAATGCTCTACGAGCTCTAACTGCATCACCTATTACATGATATGTTATATTCTTTTCTTCACAGTAATTAGTAAGTTCACTGAAATCACGTGATCTTGCTCCTATTGCAACAACAACTGAATCACAAGGAACTTCTTCAATACTTCCATTTCTATCTATTACTATGGATTTTTCTTTTATTTCAATACATTTTGCTTCTGTTATAGTTTTTATACTTTCATGATATAAACTTTCCATAACACAAATCTTTCTTAATTGTCCTAAGTCTTTTGCTACTTCGTTAAGCATTTCTACTACAGTTATATTATTAACTTTTCCTGATAAGTATTCAGCAACCTCTAAGCCAACTAAACCTCCACCAATAACAACTACTTGTCCAGTTACCATTGCAGTTCCTGCAAGTATAGCATGAGAATTAGTTACATGTGGCAAATCTGCTCCTGGAACTCTAAGTTTCATTGGCTCTGCACCAGCTGCTATTATAACTTCATCTGGATTTATATCTTTAATTACTTCTGGTGTTACAGGAGTTGAAAGTCTAATATCTATGCCTTTTCTTTCTGCAATTTCTCCCATAGAGATAGCTGCTTCCTTCATTTCCTCTTTTCTTGGAGCCGCTCCTGCTAAAACAAATTGGCCACCTAAAGAATCTGAAGCCTCGCATAATATTGGATTATGTCCTCTATCTTTTAATTCCATAGCCGCTTGAAGTCCTGCAACTCCTCCGCCTACTACTAATACTTTCTTAGGATTATTAGTTTTTTCTAAAGTAAATTCTGCTTCTCTTCCTAAGGCAGGATTTCTTAAGCAAGTTATAAAAGGTACATCTGGTGAGCAGAATCCATCATAACATCCTTGATTACAGCCTACACATCTTACAATATCTTCTACTTTTCCATTCATACCTTTATTACAGAATTCTGGATCTGCTAATTGTGCTCTACCGATAACTACCATATCAGATTTTCCACTTTTTATTATTTCATCTGCTTGCTCTGGATCATTTATTCTTCCAACAGCAACAGTTAACATTCCTGTTTCTTTTTTAATTCTTGCAGCATTTTCTACATTAAATCCTCTTGGAATATCTACTGGAGGTACTTCATATTTTACAGCTGCACTTGAGAAGTTTCCACGAGATACATCTAGTGCATCTACACCTGCCTCTTTAGCCCACTTACAGAATTGAATAACTTCTTCAATAGTAAGTCCATCTTCTAAATTATCATCATGTGCATCTATTCTCATAAATAAAGGCATATCTTCTGGAACATTTGCTCTAATTGATCTTATACATTCTAGTAAAAACCTAGCTCTATTTTCTAAACTTCCGCCATATTCGTCTGTTCTTTTATTAAAAGCCTTACTTAAGAATGAATGTGCTGTGTAATTATGACCTGCATGGAACTCTAAAGCATCAAATCCTGCTTTAACTGCACGTTTTGCGGCTTCACCAAATGCTTGAACAGCCTCATCTATAATTTCTTTACTAGCACCTGGAACTATGTAGTCATCAGTAACCTTAAACTCACTTGGAACTACTACCATTGAAGTAGGATCTCCAAATAAAACAGCTGATCCACCTAACCATAATTGAACTCCTGCCTTTGCTCCACCCTCATGAATTGCATCAACTAATCTTTTTAAGCCTGGAATATATTTATCATCTGAAATTGATAAGAAAGTTTTAGGTGCAGCTTTGTCATAAACTGAACAAACCTCAGTAAGATTTAAACCGTTTCCACCCTTTGCCCTTGCAACATGATAATTTATAAGCTGATCTGTTACTTCTTTACCCTGTCCTGCCATCTTAGTACCCATAGCTGGGAAGATAACACGATTTCTCATTTCCATTCCCCTAATTTTAATTGGACTAAAAACATTCTCAAAAGCCATTTTAATACCTCCAAAATTTATATTATATTATTTCATCCGGTATCTTCATTATATTTCTTTGTTAAAAATAAATCAATATGTTTCAAACAATTTGTTTTAATTTTATAAAAAAATAAAAAATGCCCCTATTTTTTTAAACGTTAGGACATTTTTATTATCTAATTTCTATCTTTTAATAACCTTAAAAGATTTTTTAAATATTCATTTCTTTTTTCCTCATCTAATATCATTTCCCTATCATAATATCCGTCTTCAGAAATAGTTGGATAAGTAATTGAAGCCATAAATATAGTTCTCTTATATTTAAATTCATCATCGCTACAATTTAATACTTTTTTCAAAATAATATCTAATTTTTTATTCTCTTCATTAGATCTTTCGATTATCTTTATATCTATTTCATCCTTTTCCTCTGATGAATCAGCTTCCTTATTCATAACTAGGACTCCTGGATATCTTAAACAATATTCTATTATCTCCTTAGAACATTTAATTAATTTTTCTTCATCGCTAATACTATCATCATAAAGCGGTGAATATGCTTGAGATATATTTTCTAAATAAAACTCTTTAATGTACTTTAGCATATTATCTTTACTACCAAAATAATAATTTATTGCACTTACATTTACCCCTGCCTCTTTTACTATAGCTCTAATAGGGACATTAGTAGTTCCATTTTTTCCGAAAAGATATAATGCTCTATCTAAAATCTTCTCCTCTATCCCCTTTAATTCTCTCATTCTTTCACCTCTAAAAATTCAAATTATAACTATTATATCAATTAACTATTTATATATCAAAATTTAAATTATCTTTCTTAATGTATATTTTTCATGAATTTTTTTTATAATAAACCATATTTACCTTGACCTTAGGTTGGCCCTTATACTCAAAAACGAGGTGATGAAAATGCTATATACGGTTAAAGAAGTTGCAAATTTATCTGGTACAACAATTAAAACTCTATACTATTATCAAAAAATAGGTTTATTGTTACCACAGAAAATTGCAGAAAATGGCTATAGATATTATGGAGATAAAGAACTAAAAAGACTTCAGCAAATTTTATTCTATCGTGAACTAGACTTTTCACTTGATAGAATTAAAGTTTCACTTGAAAATGAACCAAACAGATTAAAATGTCTATATGAACAACAGGAATTACTTAAAACACGTAAGCAAAAATTAGATGATGTTCTTAAAACATTAGAAAAGACAATCAAACATGAAAGGAATGGAAAAAATATGAATAAAGAAAATATGTTTATAGGATTAAATGAAAAAGAATGGGAGAATGCTCTTACACCTCAAAACAAATACTTAGATGAGAAATATAATTTTAAGATAGACACAGGTAAAATAAATGCTAGTGAAATGAATGAAAAAGCTACTGAAGCAAGCGAATTTATGAATTTTATGGCTAAATCACTTAAAAATAACTTAAGCCCTAATGATGATAGTGTAATGGATGCGATTAAAAATCATATTAACTTCTTAAAAAAAGATATTGAAATTGATGCTAAAGGATTCGCAGCACAATCAAGATTCTTCTTAACTGATGAGTTTCATCGTGGAATGCTAGAAAACCAGCAAACTGGATTAAGTTACTTCATTTGTATTGCTGCTGAGAACTATGCTTCTCTATAAACTTACCACTAATCTAAGTTTATAAAATACAAAAGCTTAACTTCATAATAATCATTTTATATAATTATTTTAAAGAAGACAGTAAAAAAATATCACCTCTCCTGTCTTCCTTAATAAAACTCTCTTATAATTATAATTTAAGACTAAATAAAAGGTACACATAATTTACAATTATCTATAGGCGAATCTATAATCTTACACTTGATATCAAATACATCTTTTATAAGCTCCTCATTTATAATCTCATTCTTTGCTCCTTGAGCTAAAATATTTCCATTCTTTATTGCAACTATATTATCAGCGTATTTTAGGGCATGATTTATATCATGAATAACCATTACTATTGTTCTATTTTCTTTTTCATTTAAATTTTTTAAAATATTTAAAATTTCTAATTGATATTTTATATCTAAATGATTGGTTGGCTCATCTAAAAGTATTATATCTGTATCTTGTGCTAAAGATAGAGCAATCCACGCCCTTTGTCTTTGTCCTCCAGATAAATTATTTAAACTTCTATCTTTCTCTTCTATTAGTCCAACCTTCTTTATAGACTCTAACACTATCTCTTCATCTTTTTTACTCCAGAATGAAAAAAGATTATGATATGGATATCTTCCCTGCTTTACTAAATCATAAACAGTTAAATCTTCTGGTGCATTACTACTTTGAGGGAGCATAGATAAAAGCTTAGATACTTCCTTTGATTTCATTTTAAGAATATCTTTATCTTCCATTAATATTGATCCGTTCTTAGGTGTAAGTATTCTAGCTATAGCCTTGATTAATGTAGATTTCCCACATCCATTTGAACCTATTAATGCAGTGATTTTTCCTTTTTCTATATCCAAATTAATATCATCTAATATAACCTTTTCGTCATAACTTAACTTTAAGTCTTTTGCTTTTATCATTTTTATCTTCCCCCTGCATACTTTCTTCTTTTAATTAAAAGGTATATAAAATAAGGTGCTCCTATAAATGCTGTAAATATTCCTATCGGTAGATCTTGAGGATAGAATAACCACTTAGATGCGAAATCAGCTAATACTGTTATTATTCCACCTATAAATATTGAAATTGGTATTATATTTTCAAATTTAGAATCTACTAATTTTCTAGCAATATGAGGTGCTATCAATCCTACAAATGATATCCCGCCACCAATTGTTACTGCTCCTGCTGATAATGCTGCTGAAATACCTAACAATATTAATCTACTCTTATGAAGATTATTTCCAAGCACAACTACAACTTCATCTTCAAGCTGATGAAGATTTAAATCTTTTATAAATATTATTGCTACTATAGTAAAAATACTAAATATAATCATTATAAGTATGGCATGAGTCCAATTTGCTCCATATATACTTCCAGTTATCCAAGTTGTAGCCTCTTTTATAAATATTACTGGTCCATTAACTATTAATATATTAGTTATAGCTTTAAAAATAGCTGAAACACCAATTCCTATTATAATTAACTTACTTGTAGATGATGATTTCCCATTTATAAGCAAGATAACTAATAGTGCTGCAAAGGAAAAAGCAAATGTGAATATCGGCATATAAAATATAGATGTCGTTAATGAATTATTCTTAGGATCTGTGAAAATCGTTAGAAATACTAATGCTCCTACTGCTCCTCCATTTACTACTCCCAAAATATCTGGAGATGCTAAATCATTTTTTACAACACCCTGAAGAATTGCTCCTGATAATGCTAAAGCTGCACCAACAAAGAATGCAACAATGATTCTAGGTAGTCTTATATTCATTACCAAAATAGATGAAAACCCCGTATCGATACCTACTATGCTCTTTATTGCATCTACTGGGCTAACCATTACTTCTCCTATACATAAAGAAAAGATGAAAATTAACATAGTCACAACAAATAAAGCTAAAGTTAACTTAATAGTTTTTTTGCTTATATTTATCATTTCGTACTCCTCCTTTTTGCAATATATATAAAGAATGGTCCCCCTATAAGTGCAGTCAAAGCACCAACTGGAACTTCCTTAGGATAAACTATAAATCTAGATAATATATCTGCAAGTAATAATATTGATGAGCCTGTTAATATAGAGAATGGTATTAGCCATCTATAATCATTTCCTATAAACTTTTGAACTATATGAGGAGTAATAAGTCCAATAAAAGCTATTGGCCCTGCTAAAGCTACTGATACCCCTGATAAAATTGCCACTACAAATATTATAAAAATTTTTAAATACATTGTTCTCATACCTAATGACCTTGCCATTTCTTCTCCTAAAGAAAACACATTAAGCTTTTTCCCAAGAATCAATGTAACCATCATAAGTATCACTATTAATGGAATAAATTTGATAATTACATCTAATTTCTGACCTTCAACTGATCCTGTCATCCAATAAATAACCTGCTCCAAAGCAGTTTCATTTTTATATAAAATTCCTTGTGATAATGAGAAAAAAAATGCCCCTAGTGCTGTTCCCCCTAAAGTTAAATCCATTGGGTTTATATCTCCAGAAAGTCCTCCACATAATAAATAAACAAGTATTGATGCTAGTAATGCACCTGAAAAAGAGAATCCAACAATCCCTAAAGAGGATATGCTAGGAAAGAATGTTAGTGCTATAACTAAGCTAAGTACTGCTCCTGAATTTATTCCTAATATACTTGGTGAGGCTAACTTATTCCTAGTTAGGCATTGAGTTAAAAGTCCAGATACACCAAGAGATCCCCCAACTAAAAGTGAATTCAAAGTTCTTGGAACCCTTGAAGTCCTTATAATGATATGCTCTTGAGAGTTATTAAAATCGATATATGCATCTATAAATGTCCTATAGGATGTATATATAAAACCTTTTGTAATACTTAGATAACATAATATAAGAGTTACTATTACCAGTAAAAAAAGTAATATTAATTTCCCCCCACTCTTACCGCGAATACTTTTCATATAAATTCCTCCACTTACAAATTTAAAGAAATATTATCATTTGTTATTGATAATCTTTATCACTTATGATATCATAAGCAAGTATTAAAATCCATATTAAATACACATTTATATGGTTTATAAATTATAGGGGGTATACATATGCAAAAAAAACTATTATCTGCAATTTTATCAGTTGTTTTATCTATTAGCTTACTTGCTGGATGTTCTAATAAAATTGAAAATATAACTAGCACTAATACTAGAACTATAGAGGACTCTATGGGCACTAAAGAAATACCAGCAGACCCAAAAAGAGTTGTTATATTAACAAATGAAGGTGCTGAAGCTATACTTACTCTTGGCGTTACGCCAGTAGGTGCAGTTACCGGTTTTGGTGGTGATTGGTATGATCATACTAAAGCAGAACTTGAAGGAGTTAAGCCTCTTGGACTAGAAACTTCAGTAAATGTAGAAGCTGTTGCTGCATTAAAGCCTGACTTAATAATTGGTAATAAATTGAGACACGAAAAAATATATGAGCAATTAAATGCAATAGCTCCAACTGTTTTCTCAGATACTTTGCGTGGAGAATGGAAAGATAACTTTAAATTCTATGCTAAAGTTCTAAATAAAGAAGCTGAAGGAGATAAAGCTATAAAGGATTTTGATGATAGAATTACGTCAATAAGCGAAACTTATAAAGACAAACTGAATACAGAGATTTCTCTTGTAAGATTTATGGATGGAAAGACTAGAATTTATCTTGGAGATACTTTCTCTGGAACTATTCTTAAAGAAATCGGCTTTAATAGACCTGCAACTCAACAAGGAACAGACTTTGTTACTGAAATTGGAAAGGAAAGGTTAAATGAAGCTGAGGGCGATGTAATGTTATATTTTACTTATGATACTGGTGATGGAAAAGGAACTGCTAGAGAAGAAGAATGGCTAAACGATCCATTATTTAAATCATTAAATGTTGTTAAAAATAATAAAGCTTATAGAGTAGATGATACAATTTGGAATACAGCAGGTGGCATAAAAGCTGCTAACCTAATGTTAGATGATCTAACTAAAATGCTAGAAGAAGGTAAAATTTAAATTTAATATATATTATACAAAATCAGTATAACTTTAGTTAACCCGTATTATATATAAAAAAATGCTTAGTATTTAAAGTACTAAGTGTTTTTTATTTACTTATTTATACATCTTATTTAATATAGAAAGTATAATACAAATTAATATATGGAGGCATATTATGAAATACGAAGTTTTATTATTCGATGCTGATGAAACCTTGTTTGATTTTAAAAAATCAGAAAAACAGGCTTTTGAAAATAGTATTCTTGAATTCAACATAGAGTATGATGAAAATTATCATTTAAAAATTTATGAAGAAATAAATAAGAATATATGGTTAGAATTCGAGCAAGGCTTAATTACTCAAAAAGACCTAAAAGTAGAAAGATTTAGAAGGCTATCAAGTAAGATAAATACTCCATTTGATGAAATAGAATTTTCTAAGGCTTATATAAAACATTTAGCTAATGCTTCATTCTTATATAATGATAGTGCTGAGTTAATAGAAAACTTAAGTGAAGATTATAGATTAGCTATAATTACAAACGGTCTTAAAGATGTTCAATCTAAGAGAATAGGACAATCATTAATAGCTCAGTATTTTGATACAATAATTATTTCTGAGGAAGTGAAGGTATCTAAACCTAATCCAGAAATATTTGAAATTGCTTTAAATAATTTAAATTATAAAAATAAAAGTAAGGTATTAATGATTGGAGATAGCTTAACCTCTGATATAAAAGGTGGAATTAATTTTAGTATTGATACTTGCTGGATTAACTTTAACAACTCTAAAAATCCAACTTCAATCAAACCTACATATGAGATATCAAATTTATTAGATTTATTTAAAATTTTGAGTAAATAAGAAAAAAGTCCTATAGATTGCATTGTCTTAAAATGTACCCTATAGAGTAGACACGATAAAAAAAGTCTACTCTATAGGTTTTTTCTGTTTATAATAGAGTTATAT
>NZ_JASCQJ010000049.1:0-24122 GCF_033043255.1 Clostridium lamae
AGTATTAGGTATTATTTTTTTTATTAAGAATCTAAAAAGAATAAAAATTACAACTACTAATAGTTGATATATAAACTCATCAATATTCCCGATAATAAAAAACATTAAAGTATAAATCCTCAATACTGGTAAGTTAATTATATCAAATCTATAGTTAATATAATCAAATAATATATTTTCTTTATTAAGTTCTACTCTTAACTCTTCCAACTTTTTTCTTTCACTAAATAATAATTTAGTTATTCTAAATGAATATATTCTTCCACTATATGTTAACACTCCTAATGTACTCTCGTCATAAAATACACTTCTTATCTCATCCCTCTTTATAGTTATCTTCTTAATTGCTCTTTTGTAAATTAAATTTTCTTCATCTAAAAGTAAAAACTCTTTTCCGTAGTCATCTTTTAGCCTCATAAATACTCCTCTTTATAAACACTTTTCTATCATTTTATTTCCACAATTAATTTTAACACACCATTCCATATATTGTTAAATCCAATGTCGTTATTATAATAAAAAAGCTACTATTTACAATATTACTTAATAAATAGTAGCTCTTTAGATTTATAATTATATCTTATCTTTTTAACACTTTATATTTAGTATTTATAGAATGCACTTCCACCAATAAATTCTCTTAATATACTGTTGGTAGGCACAAAATCTTTATCAAGCTCTTTAAAGAAGCCTAAGAATGCTTTAAGACGACTTGCTAATAAATAAACTTTACTATCTGGTTTTATCTTATCTAACTCTTCTAAAGCATATTTCTTTAATACACACAACTCATAAACTAAGGTTGAATTAAACATAACATCTGCTTCTTCTTGGAATACAAAAATATTTTTTTCTTCTCCTCTTCTTATTGAAGGCCACATTTTTAATGTTTGCTCAGCACCATAACCTCTTGATAAATAGTCTCTAACTATTCTTCTAACTCTTCTTATATCTGTTGTTGCAATTCTATTATGATTATCAAGATTCAATTGAGTTAAGGCTGATATATATATTTTAAACTTATGCTTGTCTAAAATAGAATTAGTTAATATAGGATTTAACCCGTGGATTCCTTCAATCAATATTATACCATTATTAGGTAATTTCAATTTATTACCTACCCATTCTCTTGCACCTGCTCTAAAATTAAAGCTTGGAATTTCTACTTCTTCACCTTTTAATAAACTACTTAAATGAGAATTAAATAATTCTAAATCTAAAGAATAAATACTTTCAAAATCATATTCTCCGTTCTCATCTTTCGGCGTATGCTCTCTATCTACAAAATAATCATCCAAAGATATAGGAACTGGTATATACCCGTTAACCCTTAGTTGAATAGATAGTCTATTGGCAAAAGTAGTCTTACCTGAAGAACTTGGTCCAGCTATTAATACTACCTTAGTTTCCTTTCTTTCACTTATCATATCTGCAATTTGTGCTATTTTCTTTTCATGAAGTGCTTCTGAAACCATAATTAAATCTCTAAGTTCATGGTTCTCTACCTTATAATTTAAAGAGCCTACTTCCCCAACTCCGATAATATTTAACCATCTTTCACTTTCCATGAAAATTTGAGAAAGCTTTCTATTTTCCTTAAAATCTGAAATCACATTTAAATCATCTCTTTTGGGAGACATTAGTATAAAACCAGGGTCATAATACATTAAGTCAAAAGCCTTTATTACTCCTGTAGAGAAAGCCATTTGACCATAAAAATAATCATACCTACCATCTAATTCATATAAGCTTACATCTTCAAAGGATACGTGATTAAGTAATGATACTTTATCCTCCATTCCATAGCCTTTAAATATTTCAATAGCCTCACTTCTTTTCATTTTTATTTTCTTTATAGGAAGATCACTATTAATAATCTCTAACATTCTTTCTTTTATTTGCTTTAAATCCTCCGTATTTAAAGCGACTTCTTTATGAATTTCTCCAAATACACCTTCCCCTACACTATGCTCTATGGTTATAACTGAATCAGGAAATACATCTAATGAAGCCTTTATAAAAATGAATTGTAATGTCCTATTATATATTTTATACCCTATTGAACTCTTTGAACTACAGAAATATATTAATTCTATACTTCCATCTTCTTCTAATGGTTTAAAAAGCTCATAATACTCTCCATTTAATCTACATAATGCTATATCATATGGATTAATATTTAAGTGATTTTCTAAAAACTCCTTATAAGTTATCCCTTTATTCACTTCATATTCATTATTATCATAACTTATTTTTATCTTATTCATGTCTACCTCCGTAAAACCCATTTATGTTACCACTATTTTCAAAATCCTTATTTAATATTATATACTTATTGATTAAAATTACTACATAGATATTTCAATAAGTATAAAAAAAAGTAGATAGATATTACATTCTTTGCGACCTCGCAGGCTCCAAGTCGCCAGAATATAATATCTATCTACTCATATACTAAAGGTAATAATTCCTCATTGCATTCAGAATTATGAAAATTATTTGCACAGAAACTTTTATGATTAGTCTATAGTATAAAAACAAACATTAGTTAAATAATACTCTTGTGAGGTGTTTAAATGTTTATTGTATTATTAAGGACAGTTTTTCTTTATGCCTTAGTTATTATAGTTATAAGGTTAATGGGAAAAAGACAAATTGGAGAATTGCAACCTTATGAGTTTGTAATCACTATTATGATTTCTGATCTTGCTGCTCTCCCAATGCAAGATACTAGATTGCCTTTAATTCTAGGTGTTATACCAATAATAACTTTATTATTTATAAAAACAATACTATCTTTATTGCAGCTTAAGAGTCAAAAAGCAAGAAAAATCCTCGAAGGGGAACCTTGTATTTTGATTGCTAGAGGTAAGATTAGATATGATATATTAAAGAAACAACAAATTAATTTAGATGAACTTATGGAAGAAATCCGCCTAGCAGGGTATTTTGATCTAAGTGAAATAGAATATGGAATATTAGAAAACAATGGACAAATGTCTTTTCTTACATCTAATAAAAGTTCTTCATCTAGTGATTCTAATAAATCTAATAATTCAAGTGTTCAAAAACCACAGTTGCCAATTATATATATTTTAGATGGGGAATTTAATAGAAACGCTTTAACATCTTCATCTAAAGGTGATGAGTGGATAATAAAAGAACTAAAAAAACATAAAATTAATTCAATTGAAGATGTTTTAATTGCAATGACTGATACTAATGGCAGATTTATATATCAACTTCATAGGGATAAGGAGGAAAGTTAATGAAGAATACTTATATATCAATATTTCTTTTTATAGCTCTAGTGATTGTAATATTTTTCTTAAATAATAAATTCGTAAAACTATGTAATGAAGTCGTTTATAGATGTGATATTATAGAAGATTATTTAGATGCTTATGATGAAGATAAAGCTTATGAAGATGCTGTAGCTTTAATTAACTTAATAAAAGAAGAAGGCGATATTCCTGCTATATATTTAAATCATGTAGATTATGATTTATTAAAAGGTGATGCTTTGAAACTATCTCTTTACATTGAAGGTGAAGACAGAGGCGAATCTTTAGCAACTCTCCATGCAGTAAGAGCAACTGCTGAGCATTTAAGAGATTTACAAACTCCAAATATAAAAAATCTACTCTAATGGATAAATAACATAGTGCTTGTTCCGTCGTTCCACTCCAAGTCACCACACTATGTTATTTATTCATTCAAAAACTAAAAGTAATAATTCTTCGTTCCTCAGAATTATGAACTTAATCTTATAACTTAATATATTCATCTACTAAACTGTATAATTATAAGTTTTTGTTCCTCGGCAAGCTCCAAGTAACCACAATACTATCCTCTCTATTTTTCAATACAATAAGTTAGTTTATTATATTTCACTTCAATTCCCTGCTTCATAGATTTATAGTTCTTTTCCTCTTTAATTTTAGTCATACCGCACTTTTCCATAACTCTATAAGATGCTCTATTTTTATTAGTGCAAGTTGCAATTATCATAGTAATGTATAATTTATGAAATGCATATTTAATAATTTCTCTAACTGCTTCTGTCATATAACCATTGTTCCAATATACACTATTAGAAATCCAACCAATTTCTGCAAACTGTTCCTTTATAATTAACGAAATGTTACCAATAACTTTGTTATTTTCCTTCAATTTAATTGCAAATTCATACCAAGTAACATTATTAGAATTCATAGAACTAATACATTCATCAATAAACTTTCTAATATTCTCTTTGGATTTAGGCCAATAAATCATATATTTCCCCGTATCCTCATCACAGCCGTATTCACATATATCAGAGTAATCTTGCTCAGTAATCGGCCGAATTACTAATCTATCAGTTATTAACGTATCCAAAATACTACACCTTCATCTCTAAAAATAATTTTCAATTTCCCTTTTAACTATTATTTACTTCTCCAATAATCTTTTATATAGGTTATCTATACAAACTGCTCCAAATGGTGCTGTAATTAAAATTGAAAGAACTGCAACAATTAAAACAATTTTACCACAAGGTAAACCCATAGAAAGTGGAATTGCCCCAATAGCTGCTTGCACAGTAGCTTTTGGAGTATATGCTATCATACAAAATACTCTTTCATTTTTTGTTAACTTTGTTTTTATTAAGGATATAGCTACACCTAACATACGGAATACTAATGCTCCAATAATTAATAAGACTGTATAATATCCTGCTGATATTGCCAATTTTAAATCCACAGTGGCTCCTACTAAAACAAATAAGAATATCTCTGCTACTATCCATACCTTATTATATTTACTAGATAATCTTACTGCTAATGAAGAATATTTTTGTTTAATTATAATCCCTAAAGTCATAATTCCTATTAGCCCTGATATTGGTATATAATTTTCTAAAATATTTTGTAACTCTACAAATAATATAGATAAACTAAAAATTATTAAAATCTTAACAGAATCTCTCATATGAAACTTTTTAAAGAATTTTACTAATATAATTCCTACTATTACGCCTAATAAAATTCCTGTTAAAATTGAAATTGGTATATCCAAAAAACTACTGAAGGATAAAACCCCTGTAGAAGCTAAAGATGTTAATGCCGTAAATATAACAATTACAAAGATATCATCTACTGCTGCTCCTGCTAATATTAATTGTGGGATACTATGTTTTTTCCCATAACCATTTTCAATTAAGTTAATCATTCTAGGAACTATAATTGCAGGTGATACTGCAGCAATAACACACCCAATAATAGCAGCTTCTAAAACAGTTACTCCCAATAACATAGGTGCTAATATTATTGTTCCTATAATTTCTAAACAAGCTGGAACAAAACACATTAAAACTGCTGGTCTTCCAACTTTCTTTAATTCCGTTATATCTAGAGATAAACCCGCTCTTGTAAGTATTATTATAAGTGCAATCTGCCTTAAATCAGATGAAATATTTAAAATTGATTCATCAATTAAATTTAATGCATGAGGACTTAAAATAATTCCTACTATAATCATTCCTAATAAACTTGGTAACTTTAATTTTGAAAATAAACTTCCAAAAATCAATCCTAATAATATAATTAGTGCAATACTTAGTAACATATAATTCTCTCCTATACTGTAATAATAAAAAAAGCTGATAATTTCTGCGTAAATTCGCAGAAGTCATCAGCATAAAATGCGGTTTAGGTTGCCCATGGGAGAACTTCATTCCCAATAAATTTACTATATCATAAACAATAAAGTATTACAAATGATTATTTTTTAATATATATATTATATCTCATTGCTCTCTAAAACATACTTATAAAAAATTCATGCTGAACATTTATTAATTGCTTTATTTCATCAAGGTCTTCTTGTATTATATCTGGTATTGCAATTAATTCACTACCACATCTAAAAACCTTTCTACCATTAGGATATATATATGTATATCCTCTTAAGCTCCCTTTACACTTTCCACATCCATAGCAACCTGTATATTTACCGTTAAATTCTTCAATAACACTTTTAATAGCATTAGAGAACTTCATAGAATATTCCTCACAGGCATAGAACTTAAGCTTTAGTTCATTTCTTCTAATCTTTACTATCTTTTGCTTCAATTTTGAATGATAAAAATCAAGACAAAAATCTGAGGTTTTACATTTTATAGGTTTATACCCTAATTCTAAAAGGAAGTCTATAATTTCATTAAATATCAACTTTTCGTTAGTTTCATTCAATGTTTCATAAAAGTCATTAACTAATTGCTTTTGTTTATCTGTTATCATAATTTGCACCTTCACTTTAATTAATACTATTAATTAATATTTACCAACCAAAAACATCAAATTGCACACTGGCTATGTAATTTTCTATTGCTCTTTTAACATATGGAATAGTATTGCTCGGAAGATTATTTATATCAAACCATGATAAATCATCACATTTATGTGGTTCCATATTTCTTACTTCGCCTTCCCAGGAATCTGCAACAAAAAAGAAGTCAATTCTTTCATCATCTGATTTTCTATGCATAACACTTGCAAACTTAAGATTATTTGCAGTAATTTTAATTCCCGCTTCCTCCTTTGTTTCTCTTATCATTGCTGTTTTTATATCTTCGTTACCATCTGCATGTCCTGCTACAACACTGTAGTTTCCATCTTCATAACCTGTATTAAATCTTCTTAATAATAATATTTTGCTATCTTTAACAAGTAGAAGATGTGCTGCTACAGTCATTTGAAATCTCATTTTTCTCAAATTAAAAATCCTCCTTAAATAATATAAATCATCCCATAATCATAAGATTTCTTTGTATTTTCTAAATGACAAACATCCTATAGTTATTGCTGAAAAATCAATTACTGTTCTTACTATTAGATCTAATATATCTGCATCAAAAACTAACGGCATAAAGAAATTAAATAATGTCAAATTTAATCCAAATAGTAAACACCCAAGAATTAATGCTCGCTTTATAAAATTCCTTTGTTTAATATACTTATTAATCCAAACCAATGAATAAGCAATTACAAAGCCTGTCAATATACACCAACCTATTGTTTCTATTTTATTTGAATTAAATGATGAGTAAATATCGAATATAGAGTATTGAATAAATCTTCCTATAACAAAGCATATTGTTATACTTACTAGTGGAATGATGTTTAGTTTTCTTATATTGCTATTAATTAAAGGCTTATCTTTACAAAACATAAAACCTAATGCTACTCCCATAACTATCAAAGCTAAGCTATCAGCAATTGGATATGTTATTCTGTCAATTGGTGAAACATGTGGCAATGGTTCTAAAAGATAAACAATCCATATAAAGCAGCAAAAAAATCCATATTTAAGACCCTGTATAATTCTATTACCTGATAACTGATTTCGTATTAGTAAAAACAACATAGCAATCAATGAATAAGCCAAAATACCATATACTGAAAATGCTAATGGCATAGTTCCATTCATAACAAAAGTACTTGGTAACAAAACATTTTGACTTCCTGTTGGAATCAATAGTTGTCCTATAATTCTAAATATAGTTGTTATAATACCTACTATAACAACTTTAAATATTGTTTTCATAAATCTCCCACCCAATAAATTAATTTATTAATCCCAGAATTATTATAACATATTTTCCCATTTAAAATTCATTCTTAATGCTTATTTATATAATTATATATAATATTTTCATTTAAAATTATAGGTCCCGTTATATAAATAAAATAATATGCATTACATATTTATAAACTATTTTTTCATAATATAAGATATTTTTATTGATTATACATAAAATTTGCATAATTATAAAAATTTCAGTTGCATAATTATACCTTAGAGCGTATAATTATGAACATAGTTAAAATGTGGTATTTCATTTACCACTTAATAGAGGGGGCTATTTAATATGAAAAAATATAATAAAGTTGTACTAGCTTATTCTGGAGGCCTTGATACTTCAATTATTATTTCTTGGCTTAAAGAAACTTACGGCTGTGAAGTAATTGCTGTAGTTGGTAATGTTGGACAAAAGGATGAGCTTGTGGGCTTAGAAGAAAAAGCAATTAATACTGGGGCATCTAAATGCTATATTGAAGATTTAAATAAAGAGTTTGTAGAAGACTATATCTTCCCCACTATTCAAGCTAATGCAATTTATGAAGGTAAATATCTTCTTGGAACGTCTTTTGCAAGACCTATAATTGGGAAAAGACTTGTAGAAATAGCTCTAGCTGAAGGTGCTGATGCTATTTGCCATGGTTGTACTGGAAAAGGAAATGATCAAGTTAGATTTGAACTAGCTGTTAAAGCTTTTGCACCTGATATGGAAATTATAGCTCCTTGGAGAATTTGGAATATAAAGTCTAGAGAAGAAGAAATACAATATGCTTTAGATAGAGCAATACCTATATCTATAAGCTATGAAACTAATTATAGCAAGGATAAAAACCTATGGCACTTAAGTCATGAAGGTTTAGATTTAGAAGATACTGCTAATGAGCCTAATTATGAAAAAATATTAGAGTTATCTAATACATTAGAAAAAGCACCTGATACTCCAACTTATATTACTTTAAAATTTGATAAAGGAATTCCAGTTGCTTTAAATGGTGAAGAATTAGATGGCCCTTCATTAATAGAAAAACTAAATAAAATCGGTGGAGAAAATGCTATTGGAATAATGGACATGGTTGAAAATAGATTAGTTGGTATGAAATCAAGAGGTGTATATGAAACACCTGGTGGAGCTATTCTATATAAAGCTCATAAAGATTTAGAAGAACTTTGTTTAGATAAAGAAACTTCACATTATAAAGAAATTATAGCTTTAAAATTTGCTGATTTAGTATATAACGGTCAATGGTTTACTCCACTTAGAGAAGCATTATCTGCTTTCATAGATAAAACTCAAGAAACTGTAACTGGAGAAGTTAAACTAAAATTATATAAAGGTAATATTGTTAATGCTGGTATGACATCTCCTTATTCATTATATAGTGAAGAATATGCTACCTTTGGAGAAGATGCTGTTTATAATCAAAAAGATTCATCAGGTTTTATAAATTTATTTGGACTACCTATTACAGTAAGAGCAAAGATGATTGAAACTCTAAAGAAAGCTGGTAAATAATTATGAAGCTTTGGGGTGGACGTTTTGAAAAAGGAGTTAATTCTTTAGTTAATGATTTTAATTCATCAATAAGAACAGACTCTAGAATGTATAAAGAAGATATTTTAGGTAGTTTAGCCCATGTAAAAATGCTTGGTGAACAAAATATAATTCCAAAGGAAGATAGCCAAAAAATCGCAGCAGGTTTAGAAACAATATTAAGTAGAATAGAAAATGGAGTAATTAAAATAGATGAAACTTCTGAAGATATCCATAGTTTTATTGAATCAACATTAACTTATTATATTGGTGATGAGGGCAAAAAACTTCATACAGCTAGAAGCAGAAATGATCAAGTAACCTTAGACACCAAATTATATCTAAAAAAATCTTTAATAGAACTGTCAAAGGATATTATTAATCTTCAAGAAGTTATTTATAAAAAGTCAAATGAAAATATAAATACAATAATGCCTGGATATACTCATATGCAAAAAGCTCAGCCAATAACCTTTGCTCATCATCTTTTAGCTTATGCAGAAATGTTTAAAAGAGATATTAGCAGAATTTTAGATTGTTATAAAAGATTAGATGAAATGCCTTTAGGTAGTGGTGCTCTTGCTACATCTACCTATAAGTTAGATAGACATATGATTGCAAAGGACCTCGGTTTTGCACGAATTACAGTTAATAGCATGGATTCCGTATCAGATAGAGATTATGCTATTGAAGCTCTTTCAGTAATATCAATGATAATGATGCATTTATCAAGATTCTCTGAAGAAATTATCCTTTGGGCTACTAATGAATTTAGCTTTATAGAATTATCTGATGAATATAGTACAGGCAGTAGTATAATGCCTCAAAAGAAAAATCCAGATGTAGCTGAATTAGTTAGAGGAAAAACTGGAAGAGTTTATGGAGACTTAATTACCCTTCTTACAGTTATGAAAGGCTTACCTCTAGCTTATAACAAGGATATGCAAGAAGATAAAGAAGCCTTATTTGATGCCTTAGATACAGCAACTCTTTCACTTAAGACCTTTGCTGGTATGTTAGACACTATAAAAGTAAACAAAGATAATATGAGAAAAGGTGCATCTTTAGGTTTTACTAATGCTACTGATGTAGCTGATTATTTAGTTAAGAGAGGATTAGCCTTTAGAACATCTCATGAAATAGTTGGTGCTATAGTTCTTCATTGTATAAAAGAAAATATATCCATAGATGATCTTACTTTAGAAGAATTTAAGACCTTCTCACCTATATTTGAAGATGATATATATGAAGCAATAGATTTAGTAAACTGTGTAGAAGAAAGAAAAGTCTTTGGAGGTCCTAGCTCTTCTTCAGTTAGAACACAACTTGAATTACTATTAGAGTCAATAAAACAAACTAAGGAGGCAATTAAATGCTTAAAGTAGGAATAATTGGGGCAACAGGATATGTAGGTGCTGAATTATTAAGACTTTTATTAAACCATACAAAAGTTAAAATAGAAGCCATTAGCTCTGTTACTTATGAAGGAGAAGAAATTTCATCTATATATAAAAACTTTTATGGAGTAACTAAGTTAATATGTGAAAATCAAGAAGATGTAATAAATAAATGTGATGTGATTTTCGCTGCTCTTCCCCACGGTTTAAGTGAAGAAATAGCAGAATTAGTTTATAAAAAAAATAAGATTTTTATAGATCTTGGTGCAGATTTTAGACTAGAAAAAGAAGAAGAATATAAAAAATGGTACGGAAAAGATTATAAGCACAAAAATCTTCATCAAGAAAGTATATACGCTCTGCCAGAATTTAATAGAGACAAAATTAAGGAATATAAAATAATAGCAAATCCAGGGTGCTATCCAACATCTATAGAACTTGCCTTAATGCCCCTGCTAAGAAAATCCTTAATTGATGTTAATAATATAATTTGCGACTCAAAATCAGGAGCAACTGGTGCTGGTAGAGGTCTTACTTTAAAATCACACTATCCAGAACTAAATGAAAATTTCTCCCCTTATAGCATAGGTGAGCATAGACATACACCAGAAATAGAACAATGCCTATCTGCTATTGCAGAAGAAAAAGTTCAAGTGACATTTACACCTCATTTGCTACCTATAAATAGAGGAATAATTTCAACAATATATTGCAATCCAAGAAAAAATCCAAACGAAAAAATAAACTTAAAAGAAATATATGATATCTATACAGAGTTTTATAAAGATGAATTCTTTATAAATATACTTCCATTAGGAGAAACAGCTTCTATTAAAGAAGTTAAATATACAAACAACTGTAATATTTCCCTTCATCTAAACCATAGAGAAGATGGAATAATAATAGTAAGCGCAATAGACAATATGATTAAAGGTGCTGCAGGGCAAGCTATACAAAATATGAACATCATAATGGGATTTAAAGAGAACGAAGGGTTGAACTTAGTTTCCTTTGGAAACTAAGAAATGAAGAATGTAAAATGTAGAATGTAGAATTGAGGATTAAATTCCTCATTCTTCGGAATTTATATAATTCCAATAAGTAAAAGGTATTATCGTAATTATTTATTCTACACTATTCCTCTATCATTAATATCAATGCTTGCTCTACTATTCTTTACTATATTAATTAATATAGCTTTTATTTCAGAACAAGTTTCATAATATGATCTATATTCTTTATCCTTTATTACTTCAGCTTTTACTAACAGTTTAGCCAATATTCTGATTCATTTGCTTCTTTTAAAGCTATATTCATTTTATTAATAAAATCTTTTTTACTAGGAGAATATTGAGCTTCAGTTATATTTGCACCAATTGATGTTGCTGATCTAACTAATTGATTTGATAGAGTATATTCTTTTTCATTTTTCAATCTTAAATATAGTTTTACAATATCTAATCCAAAATCAAAACTTTTTTCTAAGACTATATTTTTTGACAATTACCTCACCTCTTTATGAGTATGGACATAAAGTTGTTATAGTTATTCATAAATCATTATTAATTTTATGCTTTTTAATATAAATTTTCATAATTCAACTTGTTGAATTATCACCTTAATTTTACATTTTACATTTTACATTTGAAAAAGGGGTGTTTTATTTTGAACTTATTATCTAACCAAGGTATTACTGCACCACAGGGTTTTCTTGCATCTGGAATTCATTGTGGTCTTAAGAAAAATAATTTAAAGCTAGATTTAGCTCTTATATATTCAACTGTTCCAGCTAGTTCTGCTGGTGTTTATACTAAAAATAAGGTAAAGGGAGCTCCTATTTATATAACTAAGGAGCATTTAGCCAATAAAAAAGCTCAAGCAATTATTATAAATAGTGGAAATGCTAATACTTGTACTGGTGAAGATGGCTTAATGAAGGCTAAAAGAATGACTGAAATTCAAGGAAAAGCTCTTAAACTTAAAGCAAGTGATGTTTTGGTAGCTTCTACTGGAGTTATTGGTGTTCCTTTAAATATAGATGCTATTAAAGATGGTATTCCTATGCTAACTGAAAGGCTATCTAAAGAAGGATTTGAAAATGCATCAGATGCAATAATGACTACTGATACCTATAAAAAGCAATTAGCTTTTGAATTTAATATAGATAATAAAAAAATTACCATTGGGGCAATGGCTAAAGGCTCTGGAATGATTGAGCCAAACATGGGTACTATGCTTTCTTTCATTACTACTGATTTAAATATCTCTGGAGAAATGTTAAATGAAGCATTAAAGGAAAGCGTTAAGATAAGCTATAACAGAGTTAGCGTAGATGGTGATACTAGTACAAATGATATGGTATTAGTTTTAGCTAATGGACTTGCTAAAAATAATGAAATCAAAGAAAAAGATAAAAATTATTATGCATTTCTTAAGGTTCTAAATACACTGAATGTAAATCTAGCCAAAATGATTGCAAAGGATGGTGAAGGCGCTACTAAGCTTATAGAATGTATTGTTAGTAATTGCAAAAGTGAAAAAGATGCTGAAATACTTTCAAAAGCTGTTATAAATTCTCCTTTAGTTAAAACTGCAATCTTTGGTAGTGATGCAAATTGGGGAAGAATCTTATGTGCCCTTGGTTATTCAGGAATTAATTTTAATCCTAATAAAATCGATTTAGCATTTAAAAGTTCTATTGGAGAAATAAAAATTTGTAAAGATGGACTAGCTCTTCCCTTTGATGAAGTGAAAGCAAAGGAAATCCTTTTACAGGATGAAATAGTAATTTTAATAAATATGAATAGTGGCAAATGCTCCTCAATAGCTTGGGGATGCGATTTAAGTTACGATTATGTAAAAATCAATGGAGATTATAGAAGCTAAAGGAAGGTATGAAAATGAATTATAAAGAGCATGCAAAAGTATTAACTCAAGCACTTCCATATATACAATCACTAGCGGGGAAAATAGTAGTAATAAAATATGGCGGAAATGCAATGACAAGTGATGAACTTAGACAAAGTGTTGCTACAGATATTGTTCTACTACAATGTGTTGGAGTAAAACCAGTAATAGTACATGGCGGGGGCCCAGACATATCAGAATTTTTAAATAAAATAGGACAAGAAAGTAAATTTATAAATGGTCTTAGATATACAGATAAAGATACTATGGAAATAGTTCAGATGGTACTAGGTGGAAAAGTAAATAAAAATATAGTTTCACTTATAGAAAGTGTTGGTGGAAAAGCTATTGGTCTATCAGGAATAGATGGTTCCTTTATTAAAGCAAAAAAATTAGAAAATGATGTTGATTTAGGATTCGTCGGAGAAATAACATCAATAGATACAAAAATAATAGAAAATGCCCTAGTTTCTGGATATATTCCTGTTATAGGCTCAGTTGCTATCAGCGAAGATTGCACACAAACCTACAATATTAATGCAGATATTTGTGCATCAAAGCTAGCATCTGCACTAAAGGCAGAAAAATTATTACTTTTAACAAATGTTCCAGGACTTATGCAAGATTCAAACGATCAATCTACATTAATTTCTACATTAAGACTACACGAAGTAAAAAAACTTCACGCAGATAAAATAATACAAGGTGGAATGATTCCTAAGATAGATTGCTGCGTTGAAGCCATTAGAATGGGCGTTAAAACATCACATATAATAGATGGAACATTACCACATTCAATTTTACTAGAACTCCTTTCAAAAGAAGGAATAGGAACAATGATATATTAATGTGCTACCGCACAAGGAAGAATGTAGAATGTAAAATGTAAAATTGATGATAAAACTCCTAACGGAGTTTTTAAAATGAATATATTTTTAGTAATTTGGAACAAATTACATCCATAATTCTACATTCTTCATTCTACATTTTACATTCAAAAAAGGGGGCTTTTAATAATGCAAAACAATCTACCATTAATGTCAACTTACTCTTATCTTCCTCTTAATCTAGTTAAGGGTGAAGGTTCTTATCTTTTTGATGATAAAGGAAATAAATATATAGATTTTACTAGTGGAATTGGGGTTAATAGTCTTGGTTATGGTAATTCCTATTGGATTAAGGCTATAACTGATTCAATTAGTAATTTACAGCATATATCTAATATATTTTTAAATGAGAATACTTTGAAATTGGCTGAGGAGTTAACTAAAAAATCGAAAATGAATAAGGTATTCTTTTGTAATTCTGGTGCTGAAGCTAATGAAGGCGCTATAAAACTTGCAAGAAAGTATAGCTTTGATAAATACGGTTTAAATAGAAATAAAATCCTAACTTTAAATGACTCTTTTCACGGAAGAACTCTTGCTGCATTAACTGCTACTGGGCAAGATAAATTTCATAATTACTACTTCCCTTTTCCTGAAGGCTTTGATTATTTTGAAGCTAACAATACTACTGATTTTAAAGATAAATTATCTGATGATGTCTGTGCTATTATGCTGGAGGCTATTCAAGGAGAAGGTGGAGTTAATCCTCTATCTAAAGACTTTGTTAATGAGGTTTATGAAACTTGTAGAGAAAAAGATATTATTCTAATTTTTGATGAAGTTCAATGTGGAATAGGACGAACAGGAATGATGTTTGGATATGAATACTTCGATGTAAAGCCTGATATCGTAACTATTGCAAAAGGACTTGGCGCTGGTCTTCCTATTGGAGGATTCTTATGCAGTGAAAAATTATCAGAGGTATTTAATCCAGGAGACCACGGGACAACCTTTGGCGGAAATCCAGTAGCTTGTTCAGGCGCCTTAGTTGTTTTAGATAGTATCTGCAATGAAAATAAACTAAATGAAATTAAAGAAAATGGAGAATACTTAATGGATTTATTGAAAAATATAAAGTCTCCATTAATTAAAGATGTAAGAGGAAAAGGCTTAATGATAGGAATAGAAATTACTGAATCTCCATCTGAAATTCAAAAGAAAGCCCTAGAAAAAGGCTTACTAGTCTTAACAGCAGGTAAAAATGTAATAAGACTACTTCCACCACTAATAATATCAAAAGAAGAAATAAAAAAAGGTGTGGAAATATTAGAAGAAACTTTCAATCAATGCATAATAAATGAAAGAATTAAAGAATGAAAAAATGAAATAATTTATGAATAAACTCCACTGGAGTTTATAAAATTATATTTCCATAATTCAGCTCGCTGAATTATTTCAACAATTCTACATTTTACATTTTACATTCTACATTCAAACAGGGGGTATTTATGAAAAAGGATTTATTAAAAATAGAAGATTTATCTAAGGATGAAATTTTAGATATATTAAACTTAGCTGACCAACTAAAGTATGAACTAAAACATGGAATCGAACACCCACATCTTAAAGGAAAAACTCTTGGAATGATATTTGAAAAGTCGTCTACAAGAACTAGGGTTTCTTTTGAAGCAGGTATGTATCAACTAGGTGGATACCCTCTATTCCTTAGTTCTAGTGATTTACAGATAGGCCGTGGGGAGCCTATTCAAGATACAGCTAGAGTACTATCAAGATATCTAAATGGTATTATGATAAGAACTTTTAATCAATCAGAAGTTGAAGCTTTAGCTGAATGTTCTACTGTTCCAATAATTAATGGATTAACTGATGATGAACACCCTTGCCAAGTATTAGCTGATTTAATGACTATAAGAGAAAATAAAAATGTTTTAGATGGTCTCAATGTAGCCTATATTGGTGATGGAAACAACATGGCTCAATCTTTATTAGTTGGTTGTTTAACCTCTGGAATGAATATTTCTTTAGCTATTCCAAATAGATACATGATTAAAGATTATTATATCAACAAGGGAACTGAAATTTCTAAAACTAATAATTTAAAGTTCAGTATTGTAAATGATCCAAAGGAAGCTGCAGTAGGTGCTGACGTTATTATTACTGATGTATGGGCTAGTATGGGAAAGGAAAAAGAAACAAAAGAAAGAATTGAAGCATTCCAGGGATATCAAGTAAATTCAGATCTTATGAAACTTGCTCAAGATGATGCAATAGTTTTACATTGCCTGCCAGCTCATAGAGAAGAAGAAATTACAGAAGAAATACTAGAGAAACATGCAAATACAATATTTGAAGAAGCAGAAAATAGACTTCATGTTCAAAAGGCAATTTTAGTTAAATTAATAAATTAAAATTAAAAAACTCCTACTGGAGTTTTTTACTTTATTAACCAATTATTATTAGACATATTCTTGTTAAAATCTAATATATTAAGATGATTATATTTTAGATATTGTTAAAAAAATTCCTATAACTTGCTAATTATAGCTATTTAATGTAGTATATAAAATATAATTTAATCTAGCAACTTATAATTTATTGGAGGTGAGATTCTTTGAACAAAAGAAGTTTGATATCTGTAATTGTTGCTATTGCTTTCATTTCTAACTTTTCAACTATAGCCTTTGCAGAACCAAATACTTCAACTACGCAAACTATCCAAGACAATAAAGTAAAGTATGAACAACTGGACGATGAAACATTAAGAATTAATTCTGAAATTACAGAGCTTAATAATGATATTGAAAGTATTAACCTACAATTAGAAAAGAATAATTCAGAAATTAAGAATACTGAAATAGAAATTGAAAATATTAATAAAAAAATAGAAGATGCTAAGATTGAAATTGAAAAAAGAGAAACAACAATGGATAAAAGGTTAAGAGCTATGTATAAGACAAATATTTCTACTGATATGATTGCTTACTTAATAACTTCAGAGAATATATTTGACTTCTTTTATAGGATTGATGCCATGAAAAAGCTTATTTCTATTGATAAAGAAATAGTAGATGAAATTAATGATAAAAAGAATACATTACTTGAAGATTCACAAGTAGTTGAAGATAAAAAAGAGAGTTTAAATGTTCTAAAACTTTCAATTGAAAATGATTTAAAAGAAGTAAATAAGAAGAAAGAAGAGCAAGAAATTATACTAGCAGATCTTAATTCTAGAAAAGATGAAATAATGGCTATTATTCAGGCTAATGAAGTAAGTTTATTATCTTATTCTATTTCTGTTATAAATTCTGCTTCACCATCTATTAGCGAACTTAAAGACGCACTTACTAATTTAAATTATATGTTTCCTCAACTTAATAGTACTTATGCAATTAACTTAGCTGAAGAGGGTATTTCATCAGCTAATAATAAAATTACCACTATTGAAGCTAGTTATACAGAAGAAAATATAAATTCTACTGTACCTACAAATACAAGTGGAACTTATTTATCTACGTTTTCTATGACCGCTACAGCTTATACAGGGGGAACTTATACAGCCATGGGATTAAAACCTGTTCGTGACCCTAATGGTTTAAGTTCAGTAGCTGTAGATCCTAATGTTATACCTTTAGGCTCTAAAGTTTACGTAGAAGGATATGGATATGCTATTGCTTCAGATACTGGTGGAGCGATTAAAGGTAATAAAATAGACCTTTATATGAATTCTGTTCAAGAGTGCTTTTCTTTTGGTAGAAGATCTGTTACTGTTCATCTAATTGCTTACCCAAATCAATGGTAAGTTAAAGAGTTATAGGAGGATACTATATAATGAATCTATTCAGAATTATTCTGGTATTCAATTTTCTCATACAATAGAGGAACAGATTGGTGGTCAATTAAAGGCAGGGTTCCATCTTACAGATATATACAAGTGGCCACACTTGTTGTCCAATACTTTTTAATGCTTTAAAATAAAAAACTATTATTTATATTAATTCAAATTTATAAAGGATGTAGGTTAAGGGGAATTTTATTAGAGTACTAATTCACTAATAAAACTGTAACGCTACATCCTTTTATATATAAGTATTGAGAGCTAAATATTTTAAAACCTCAAAGGCCTCATTGGGAATGATTAATTCTTAACATATGTCTTTACTCTTTGATTTTTAAATACCATTTCAACTGATTCTTTTCTTATATTATTCCTCTTATTATAATTTCTATACCAAAAAATAAGCTACAGATTAACTTTAAATTAATCCATAGCTTAAATATGAGGTATTACTCAAGTGGCTTTTTTATATTCTTTTAGATTAATTTGGTCTAACATATTATTCCTAATTCTTTTGCTTGTTTTAATAGTTCTTCTCTGAATCTTGGATGAGCTATATTTATTAGTCTTTCAACTCTTTCTGCAATAGTTGTGCCTCTTAGCTCTGCAACACCATATTCCGTTACAACCATATCAACATCATTTCTTGATAAACTTACTGCTGCCCCTTGTTTTAAGAAAGGAACTATCTTAGAAATTTCTTCTCTTTCGCCAGTCTCTTTATTTTTAACCATAGCAGTAGAATATAGAGCTATAAATGAACGTCCATTTTTAGACATTTGTGCTCCTATAGCTGTATCGGCTTGTCCACCTGTTGCACTAAATTGCATATGTCCTATTGATTCTGATGCACATTGTCCAGTTAAGTCTACTTCTAAAGTAGTATTAATTGAAACTTGATTATCATTTTGAGCTATTACATATGGATCATTTGTCCAATATCCATCCATCATCATTACTGAAGGATTATCATCTAAGAATTCATATAGTTCTTTTGTTCCAAGAGCAAATCCTGCAACATGCTTTCCATAGTTGAAGTTCTTTTTCTTTCCAGTTATAACACCAGCTTTTATTAATTTCATAATTCCAGTAGTAAACATTTCTGTATGAACTCCTAAATCTTTCTTACCCATTAATGATGCTGCAACAGCATTTGGAATTCCACCTATTCCTAATTGAATACAATCTCCATCATTTATTCTATCAGCTATAAGCTTTCCTATTATTAAATCTTTTTCATTAGGTTCTGAATCTGGTAGCATTGGTGGTTCATAATCAGTTTCAATTACATAATCAACATCACTTATGTGAATTTCTACATCACCTAATGTTCTTGGATAATTTTTATTTATCTCTAATATTACTAAATCAGCTTCTTTTAGAATTCTCTTTTCATAAATATTACTTAATGATAAAGATAAATATCCATGTTTATCTGGTGGTGTTGCTGTCCCCATATATATATTTGTTTTTTTGTGAAATTGTCTCTTAAATGCTGTCAAGTGTAAATGATTTGGTATAAGTGATATATTACCATTCTTTTGAGCTTTTCTCATAGGACCAGTGTAGAACCATCCATCCATCCTAAATGATTCTTTATATGCTGGATTCATAAAATATTCAGCTGGCTCTTGTGGTAAACAAGTAGTAACTGTAACGTTCTTAACTCTATCTGCGATCTTATGTAAATTTCTTGAAATGTCTCTTGCTTCGGCTCCGCCTAATCCTGTAACGATTACATCACCACTTTTGATTAAACTTAAAGCTTCATCTACTGTGATGTATTTCCCTTTAGATACATTTTCTTCTCTCATGTTTATCCTCCCTTAATCTTTAAATTGCTTTAAAAATTTTAAAAATTCAGAATTAATAGTACATATTTCCACTTAATTTAATAGCTTATTAATCCCTGTATTACCTGTAGATATATCTAATTAAATAGTAAACCTTTCCATTTTATTTGTCAATAGTTGCTATTATATTTTATTAATTTGTAAATAATATTTATTATTAGTTATTTGAATAAACTTAATTTTTCAAAACTTTTATCACTTTAGTGAAATTTTGTATTTTTTTGTCAAATATCTAAATAGATAAAATAAAAAGCTGTAAATAAATATGATAACTTATTTACAGCTTATTTTTTATTTTTCTATATAATTAATAACATGCTTAATTATCATGTTAATACTTCCATCACCATTTCTATGAATTTCAAATCTAGTATCATCATGATAAGCTTCTTCATTAATATATAAATCGATATCTTTATCTATTTTTAATCGAACTCTCTTTAATTTCTTCTCTACCCATTGTTTATCTATAGCTACTTCCTCTTCTAAACCATGACTTTTCACAAATTTAGCGAAATCTTCTTTTTTATTAGTATCTTCTTTAAACAGTTCATTTGAAAGTTCATCTATATTTATTTTCTCTTCATCCTTTAATTTTGCTTTTACTGTTGTTCTAATTCTCTCAGCCTTATCAGCATCCTCAACAATATTACTTCTAGTCCAATTTTCAGCAGCTTTTAAAAATGTTTTTGTCATATCTCTCTCGCTACTTATAATAGAACATCCAAGGAAATTACTTATAAAATAATTAGCTCCATACTCTTCTTCTTCCTTACTTTTCTTTTGTTTATCTATAACCATAAGGTCAAATCTTTGATTTTCTCTTATAGGCTTTATAAATGCAGCTTTCTGTATTCTCTGACTACTTGCTGGAAGCCCTGCTGATTGTGGAACTATATCTATACCTATTTTATTTTCTTTGAACTCTACTTGATGTGTAAAATTCTTTACATAATCCATCTTTAATATTCCTATCATTGGACCTTGATCTGTTATTAGTGAGACTATTATTAAATCACAAGAGGGAATATTTATATTTGCTTTGATTATTATAAATAATTGTCTTGCTAGCTCCTGTGAAAGTCCAATTAAATTATTATCTATACCATTTAAATAATCTTGAACTACTTCTTTTACTATATTTCTTTCTGGATTAAAAACAGCATATTTTAGTTCTTCATCCTTAAAGCACTTTTCTATATGTCTATGAAGAAATTTATATGTATCCTCCGATAACTCGAGGTTATATTCATTTAAGATTGGTTCCTCCCCATTAGAATCTACAATATGAATTACAGCTTCTTGTATATTGATATCATTTATGTATTCCATATATTTTTAGCAAGAAATTTATTCTTGCTAAATTTCACCACCTTTACCTTTTGTTCGTAATCATTATGTATAACTACTGCAAATTTTCAATAACATCTATAACTTCTTTCAAGTTACCTACCTTTTTATAAGCTAAAACCTCAATTTCTTTTTCTGGTTCTTTTAAGTCTGGAATTATTATTACTCTCATTTTCCCTCTACTTGCTGCAATAGTGCCTGCTTCTGAGTCCTCAAGAACTAAGCAATTTCTTGGATCAATCTCTAGTTTTTTAGCAACATTTAAAAACACTTCAGGGTTTGGCTTTGATTTTTTCACTTCATCGCCACATAAAACATAATCAAAATATTGAAGAACATTTGCTTTTTTTAAAAGCTCTAATGCTACTTCTCTATTTGAGGATGTAGCCACTGCTTTTTTTATATTTTTATTTGACAAATATAATAATAGGTCATCCAAACCTTCCTTTTTTTCAGCCCCATTTTTTAACATTTCAAGATTAGTTCTTCTTTTTTCTTTTATATACTCATCTATATCTATTGTTTCTCCATACTCAGCTATCAATGTATTTCTACAACTCTCATGATTTGTTCCTAGCATTCTATAGAATATATTTAAATCAAAATTTATATTAAGTTTCTTTCCTGCCTCTAACCATGATAAATAAGACAATTTTTCTGTATCAAATATTAATCCATCCATGTCAAATATAACTAGCTCAATTTTTTCCATATATAATCCTCCGTCTTTTTCTATTTATATATTATAATATATTTTATCAAAAAAAATAGGACTTATATCTCTTTTTGATATAAATCCGTCTGAGAAATAAATCCTATTATATTATTTAAATTATGCGTTCTTTACATCTGCTTCCTTAATTGTAAAGTAAGTTATAATGAATCCAGCTATATAAGATATAACTAAACCTATGAAGAAGTTAAGCATACTTTCTGGTTTCATTATTGGAATAGCAACTAATCCAGATGGTCCCCAAGAGTTTGCTAATACATGAGTAAGCATTACATAAGCTCCACCAAAACCTGCTCCTATACCAGCAGTAATAAATGGTTTAAACATTGGAAGAGTTACTCCGTATATTAATGGCTCACCAACTCCTAAGAATCCTGCTGGAAGAGCACCAGTTATTACCTTTTGTAATCTCATATTTTTAACTTTTCTTGCTATGAAGTAAATAGCTATTGCAGCTCCAACTTGACCAGCTCCAGCCATTGCAAGTACTGGGAATAATGAAACTCCACCCATAGCTTCTAATTGAATTGCATATATTGGAATTAATCCATGGTGTAATCCAAGTAAAACCATTGGTAAGAATAATGCTGCTAATAAGAATCCACTTATTACACTTACTACTGGATTTGAAGAATTAATAATTACGCTTAATGCTGATACTAATCCATCAGATATGAAACCAGCTACTGGCATAATAGCAAATACGAAAATTATTCCTGTTATAAGTAAAGTTAATAATGGAGTTACAACTAAGTCTAAAACATCTGGTATTACTTTACGTAATGACTTTTCAACTACAGAAAGTACATAAACACCTATAATAACACCTATGATTCCACCTTTTCCAGTTGTTAAAATAGAATTTAGTGGAACTTCTTCATTATATAATCCCATCATAGTTGATAATGCTACTATATTAGCACTAATTGACATAGCTCCAATCATACCGCCTAGTGCTTCAGTTGCACCAAATTGTTTAGCTGCATTAATACCTGTGTAAATTGCAAAGTATGATAAGAATCCACCACCAATTAATGTGAACATTAATTGTGTAGCTTTCCAGAATCCTTCAGCAGGTAAAGTTCCTTGTCCTTGTAATGTAGAAACTAAACTTCCTAATCCATTAAATATACCAGCTGCGATAATTGCAGGTATTAAAGGTATAAAAATGTTTGCAATTACATTAATTACTTTTTTAAATTTATTTTGCTTTTGATTATCTTTTATAGCTTGTTTGTTATCTTTCCAATCTTCAGTTACAACTCCATCTGCTGGAAGTCCTAACTCATTAATACAAATATCTGTAACTTTTTTAGCTTTACCAGGTCCTAAAACTACTTGTAAGTAATTATTAGCTTCAACAACACCTAGTACACCATCAGTATTTTTTATTTCATCCATTTTTACTTTTTTAATATCTTTTATAGTAAGTCTAAGTCTAGTCATACAGTTAGCTGCTTTAACAACATTATCTTTTCCACCAACTAAATTAACAATTATCTTAGCTAATTCTAAATTTGTCATAAAATCTCCCACTTTCTATAATTATTTCTAAGGACATTTACATTAAACCCTATTTTAATATAATTTAAGATTCATAATAACTACGTTTAAGAAAAAATTATTATAATAGCAATTCAAACTTTTCATTAACCTTATCAAGGCTTTAAGATTGTATCTCTATCAGTAGTTTTAGATCTACAATTATACTTTTAGGCTTTACTACTAATTCTTCATTTGTTGCATTACATCTTCATACTATCTACAGATATAATGCTTAACCTTATCATATGGTGTAAGTATCATATTTATAAGTACATACACCTATTCTTCCACCTCCTTTAAAGTCCTTAGTAATGTATAACTTCTTAATTTTAAATAAATCATTCTAAAAGATTATATTAGTTATCCTATTATTTATTCATATATCAAATAACTTTTTGATATAATAAATAAGTATATTTATTTTATACTATTTATTATAGTGTTTAAACCTAGTAGAATATACATACTAATTTTTTCAAGTTATCGTTTACTTAAGG
>NZ_JASCQJ010000050.1:0-22259 GCF_033043255.1 Clostridium lamae
CATTAATTTTTTCTTTTGTAAAATCAGTATCTAAATTAGATAAGTAATTTAAATCTATTCTATATTTTTTTATTTCATCTATTATTTCATCAACATCTTTCAATGAAAAAAAACTTAGATTCTTTAATCCATTAAACTTATCTAATAAAACATTACCTTGTGACTTAATTGATTTTAAATAGTTTATATGCTCACTAGATAAGCCACTTATACTTTTTGTTATTTCATCTATCCTTTTATTAGTCTCATCAGTAAAATATAACTTTAAATTATTGAACACATCTATAACCTTATTTAAATGTTCAATATATTTAGAGTCATACTCTTCACTTACCTTTAAAACTTTTCCTTTTTTAGTAGTAATATCAGTTGTACAAAAAGGACATTTACAACTAATATCTAAATATTCTTTACCACTAATTTGCCATTTTATCCATTTAGAATTGATATTGCTTTTTATGTAATCACCATATTCTTCTAATTCATCAGGTATATGTATTATTTTATTACCATTTTTTAATCCTTTTCCTATACTTCCCGATGCTGAATATCCACTACTAGATTTTCCAAAACACTCTGTCAAAGAATTTAAGTCTTGAATTAGCTTATCTAATTCTGGATTTTTATTAAATGTATTCCTAACTTCTATAACTAGATTTTCGATATCCATCATTAAATTATCGTATTCTTCATTTTTTATAAAGATTTCATAACTATTTTTTAATACTTCATCTTCTTGAAATACATATTGATTCACATATTCTTCATTAAAAATACTTACCGTATTAAACTTTTCCAGTCCTTCTACTTTAGGAACAATTTCTTCTTCGCTATTTAAATATTTAAAAGGTTTTAATTCAAATAATCTATCATTATTTTCAATAGAATACTTTATTGCTTTTGATATTGTACTTTTTCCTGTTCCATTTATTCCATACTTTATATTTAATTCATGTTCTTTTATTTGAATATTAGCTAAATCAATATTATTGCAATTTTTTATTAATAAATTCATCTCTATCCCCTTATAATATAAAATTTTACGAATATAATCCCCAATCCCTTTTTAAAAACCAATTTGGTGTCCATTTAACATAGTTTTCTGGAGTAAATTTTTCTTTTAATATTTCAATGCTTTTTATTTTCTGAGGTAATATAGCTAAATTATGATTGCCAGATGGACTATCTAAATCATAAAAATGATATCTTTCCATTCCATCTTTATATCGTCTACTTAATCCATAATCAAACGGTATGCAAATTCTTGTAATTGTTCCTTTTTCATATGAATCAAATATTACTTTAACCAACTTCATTTCATTTATTGCTTGTACAAAATTTTTATTAATCATATAATCACTCCTATAAAAAAATAAAATTTATATGAAATATTAATTTAATGTATAATAAACTAATTCAGCCTTGCTTTCTTCAATTATTACAGCTAACTACAAAATAAAATTTTAACAATTATATATTACTATATTTTTCCATTAATTACTACAATTTTCATTGAAAATTATTTAATTTATACCAAGTAACTATTATTTCTACATTATCTAGTTTTCCTCTTTTTACTGTATATAAATCTTTACATCCAATTATTTACAAATAATTCTATCTACTTTTATTACTAACCATCCTATATTTTTTATATTTATAATAATAAACTTATAAATATAAAAATCCACGACATTACTGTCGTGGATTTTTTGGTGGAGGCGAGGGGTATCGAACCCCTGTCCGAAAGCAGACCAATCTGACTTTCTACGAGCGTAGTTTGTGACTAAAATTTCGGTCCTTAGTTCGCTCACAAACAAACTCCTAATTCCCTAGCTTCATAAATACCCCTTTAGCTCAAAGCTTTGCTAAACTTCGTTTCCCACTTTAATGACACCAGTGATCCAGAGCGTGGGCACCCTGGGCTGATGAACAGCTATATTAAGCTGCTAATGCAAAATTGTCTTCTGCGTTTATCTTTAATGCATACTTTATTATCGAGGTGACATGCTTGCCTCGGCTCGCTTATCAAACCCATCTTACCCCCGTCGAAGCCAAAACGCCCCCAGGTTAAAATTTGTTTAACGCGAATATTCAATTTTCATTCCGTGTTGTAATTATATATTATAAAATTTTTTCTGTCAACAATCTTAAATCATGCATTTCATCTATCTTTTTCCTTTTATTAATGTCATTTTTCACTAAAATTCTTTTAAGTCAATATTTAAAATTTATTTAGTTAATTTTTTTGACATGGTGAAATTCTTTTTTCCTGCTTTTAAAATTTTGTACCCTACTTTTAAATAAAGTCTTCTCGCTTTTACATTATGCCTAAATACCCCTAAGCGTAATTCATTTATCCCTTTTTTCTTTGCTATATCTTCTAATAGAAATAGTGTATTATATCCATAATTATTGCCTCTGTACTGTTCATAAATAAGAAAGTCTCCAATAAATCCCCAGCATCTTTCTTTTATAAACCATATAATTCCTATCTTTTCTTCTCCAATAATAATATTATATAGGAATATATCTTTTGTTTGAAAACCTTCCTTAAAAAGATCATTATACTCAAGCTTTGCAAACTTTGAAGCTTCTATCAAAGTTTTAAATCTACGACTTAAAAGCAATTCTTCAGTATAGCTTTTAATTGCTGAATCAGTATAATTATTATAATCTTCTAAGGACATCTCTTGTAATTTAATATTCCTCATAACGCTTTGCCCCTTTTAATAAATACTACTTTAGTTACCTTTTTAAACATACTATTAAACTATAATGTTAATTTAATATCAATCCATATTAAAAAATTTCTATATAGTACTCTGTAACCAAATTTCTAACTGTTTCAAATACTTCTCTTCTTTGAAGTAGTGTTCTGCACCATCTAAAACCGTTAAATACACTGAATGTGCATTGGCAAAATTATCTACTGTTAGTCTATCAGTTAATCTATCTTTTGAAGGATATAAAATATGTGTTTTTACTTTCCATTCATCTACTGGATTTTCTTTTGAATAAATCAAGTAATCCCAGTATAATGTTTCACCCATAGATGTAGGAATCACCTTTTCTCTCATTAACTGATCCTCAGTGATATCAGACCATGTCATCATCTTTGAAATCAAAATTTCCATATTTAGCACTGGACATTGAAATAGACATTTTTTCATATCAATATCTTTGTAAGCCAAAAGACTAAAATATGCACCAAGACTACACGCATACAAGTTAATTTCTTTCCACTTATTTATTACATAATTACTTACATGCTTTAAATCTTTTACTGCATTCCATGCCATAATAGAATACTCTTGATTTTTTCGTTCTCCATGTTCTGGCAAATCAAAACTAATTACTTGATACCCCTTTGAAATTGCAATTTCAGCAAAATGTTCCGCATTTTCCTTGCACCCCATTTTCCCATGAACATATATATAGACCTTATCTGAAGTGGGGCCCCATATTAATGTCGGTATATTCTCTATTAAAATCCTTTTCTTATTTACCATACTTCCCCCATATAAATCACTATTTGAGTAATCCATTTCATTTTAGTTTAGTGATTGCAACAAAATTAAATATATCTATAGACTTCTTTATAATTATATTCACTCAGTCTTATAAAACAACTATGGAGTGATCTTTCCATAGTGCTGGATTTAAATAATTAGATTCTTCAAGTAATTGAATAGCTCTTTCACTAGATGGAATCATATTAAATACCTTCTCTATTTATTACTACTAATTTTTATAATATATTCTGCTGCTTCTTTTGGTGTAATCTTTGAAACATCAACCTTTTCTGTATATAATTTTTCATAATATTTAATTCGTGATAAACTTCTAGTAATAATATCCTCAGTTCGAATTTTTTCATCCACATCCTTTTCTAATCTACATTTTAAGGATTCTTCATCACAAACTAATGATATTAAATGTAAATTGCAGTTTTTAGTATTTAATCTATTTAATATTTCATTTATAATACTCTGCTCATGCATAACCCAACAAAAAATAATATTTTCATATACCGAGCATTGAATAAAGTTGTTCAACAAAAAGCAAATATTCTCTATGACCATTTTTTTAGTTTCATCATTCACTATAAAAGGATTCATATCCCAACACCAATCTCCATCAAGGAAAACACTATTATTTAGTTTACTTTTTATTATTTGGCATGTAGTAGTTTTTCCAACGCCCATAGTTCCACCAATCATATATAATTGTTTCATATAAATTTCCATCCTTTATATTCATTTTTATCAATCGAATTTATTCCATGATAATCGCTCTTACTAATTTTGAATATAGTGACTTATAAATTCATTTACATTCTTATATCTATTAACCTTTAGTCCAACCTTCTCATATTCCTCTAGGTATTCATTTAATATATTATCAAATGCTTTAGCTGTTTCATATAAATCTTCTAGATTAAAACCTAAAAACACATTATACTTAGGTATGCTTATTTCATTAGATATCTTATCTAATGTGTTTTGAAAACTATTCATACTCATAAAGGCTAAATGTAGATTTTTAGTCTCTGCTGCATAATACATTTTATTACGCCAATTTGAAAAAAACTCTTCGTAACTACCTCGTAAATTATCTACCTTTGGTAATTTTTTTTCCTTTATAATAATTCTTCTTTTCTCTTTTATTAATTGTTGTATTTGCGCAATTAATTCTGTTGTATATTCCTTTACCTTATCCAATTTATCTGATTTAATTATTCTCTCTATATTTTCTATGAAGTTATTTGGCTTTTCTTGTAGTTTTTCTAGTTCATCATAAGCTCTCTTAATTCCTAGTTTAAAATATGATTTATTAATTAAACAAATAGCAGATTCTATATTATAGATAACATCTCCGGCATAAAATCTACCCTTATATAAATCTTTTGAAGTCATAAGATTTGCATAAGCTTTATAAACATGTCCCATAATCTCTTCTACTCTTTCATAGTCCTTTTCTGTAAATGGTGATTTAAGAATTCTTTCTACTGATTTTCTAAGGTCTTCTAACCGTTTTATATCCTTTTCTTCTGCACAATATACAATCTTTGAACACATTAATTTAGAAATATTAGGATTATTATATTCAGCATCATTTTCAAGTGCTTCCCAGGTTGTACAGTAAATATCGTGTCCTACTTCTAAATCATCTTGTATAAAGGATTCCCCTAACTGCCATCCCTTATTATCATTGATAACAATAAGTAGATCTAAATCTGATTTTTCATGAATATCTCCAGTTAAAAATGATCCATAAATACCTATAAGTGCAACAGATGATTGACATACTTTTTCTGACTTCTTAATTATAGCTTCAATTATTTTCTCATTTCTTTCATTAAATTTTTCCTTAACTTCTTCACTAATATATGCCTCTTCAATAAATCTTTCTTTTCTACTCATAACCATATAAAACCTCCAGCATACAACGCTTAAACAGTAGAATCATTAAATTCTATCTAAGTTAGTATATTAATTACAATTTTTTAATAAAATAATGCCTCTTACCAGTAATAGGATAGTCATCTAATGCAAAGACTTTTTGGTAACCTAATTTTAGATAAAAGCCCTCTGCCTGTAATCAATCGTTAGCCAATTACCATTAGTCTTTCCTATAAGCCCGGCTACCTTCATACCTTCTTCATTCTCTAAAAATATACCTATTTCTTGAACATCTTTATTCTCAATAAGTTCAAGATTATACTTTAGTAATTCTTCATATATCTCTTGTTTATCATTGTCAGATGGGTTACTAGTTATCTTATATTGCATTACTATTCCTCCATATATTAAAAATTATATATTTTCTTACTTATATTCAGACTTTAATAATGCATATTCATATGTATCTTTCCATATGGGATTACCAGCTTCATCACTATGAAAATATACGTTTTGCAATAAAGCTCCTTCTCTTCTCATTCCAACTCTTTCAAGTAATCTCCATGAATTAAAATTCTTAGGATCACACTTTGCAATAATACGCCTTACTTCCATTTCTTCAAATGCATACTTTATAAGAGCTTTTAGACTCTCAGTTGCATATCCATTTCCCCAGTAAGTCTTATTAAATACATATCCTACTTCCCAAGTATCAAAGTTACCTTTAGAAAAATATAAATTTCCTATAACCTTCCCACTTTCTATACATACTGCAAGAAACTTTTCATCTTCTGAACGCCTTTTTGCCTCAACATATGCTTCTTCCTTATTAAATACTTTATATGGCTCGAATTTTATTACTTCTTCATCAGACAAATATTCATATAAATCCTCACCATCTATTTCTTTAAATTTTCGTATTAATAACCGTTCTGTTACTAATTCTTTCATAGCTATCACCTTTGCTCGCTTTAATATTAACTAAGAATCTATTGATTTACTCCCACTGACCTGGCAACTTTAATTTCTCCATATAAGGAAATTTCTTATCAAACTCATCTACTTTTCCCCCTGGTAAATCTTCAAAGACTTTAGATTCATAGAATTTTCCCTTTACACCCTTAAGTCCATCTTCAACTAACTCTATTCCCATAAAAGCATCAAAATTCTTTGAATCACTAGTTGTTATTCCAAAATTATCACAAGTTTTAAAACCATGCTTAGGATAATATCCAGGCTCTCCAAATATTATTATTGCTTTATGTCCTGCTTTTCTAGCTAAATCCATAGTTGTTTCAAGTAAGACTTTCCCTATTCCCTTATTTTGATATCTTGGCTCTACACATAATGGTCCAAAAGTTAAAACTTCTGTTTTATTATCTCCATCAATAACATAAGCCTTAGAATACATTATAGTTCCAACAATTTCTCCATTAAGTACTGCTATCCTACTTATTTCAGGAATATAATCATCACTTTTTCTAAGCATATGAACTAAGTAATGCTCAGTACATCCAGGTATATACCGATTCCAAAAAGCCTTTTTAGTCATATATTCAACTTCAAAATAATCATTTTCATTTTCTTGCCTTATTATTAAATTCTCCAAATTCTCACCCCTTTTATTAATGCATAATGCATTGAACTTGTTATGCATTGTCTTCGTTACTTTCCTAATTATTCACTATGATTTTTCATCATAATAAAGATTATTCATTTATAATTTTTTCATTCTTTAATTTTTTCATAACTAAGCTCGCCTTAGTTATTTCCCTAATTATGCATTATCCATTACTCATTATGAATTATATAAATCATATTACCTTCTGATTCTTTAAATCCAAATTTCTTATATACTGGTTTTCCATGTACTGAAGCTTGAAGTTTTATAACCTTACACCCTGATTTTTTCACTTCATCGACTAATAGATTTAATAAAGCAACTGCTATACCTCTCCCTCTATACCTATCTTTTGTGTACATATTAGTTATATAAGCTATTCTACCACTTGTATTAGAATATGAAGGTGGAAGATTATAAAATAATACACCGCCTGTGGCTATAATAATATCACCTCAACTGCAACATATTGAATTAACGATTCATCCGCCATTCTGGTTTGAAAAAATCTATTTAATTCAAAGTCAATATTAGTACTAGGATCTAATCCTTCATCTATTAACAGCTTTTTTCTTAATTCAACAAGTATATGAATATCACTTTTAGTAGTTTTTCTATATATCATAGCCTTCCTCCATCACAATGCAACTTCATTCTTTCATTTCGATTTTGCGTCAGCAAAAGAGAAGCTTCATTCTTTCATTAATTATGCATTATCCATTAAGCATTATGCATTACATTTCGTCTGCCGGATATATTACTCCTATTTGTTTTCTTGCTTCTTCAATAACTCCAATAACATCTCTTGAAACCTGTAATGAATTAATCTTTGATTCTTTTTCACCAGATTTAATTAAACTAACAAATTCTTCAACCTCGTAGAACATATCAGCCTTGTTTTGTTCTAAAGATAAATCCTCTTCTCTTCCATCTCTATATATTATTTTCACATTGTTGAAGGCATTAATTCTGTCAATTATTATACTACCTTCTTCTCCTTGAATTTCTGATGGAATATATGAATTGCTTATTTTAGAGTATATAACAGCTCCCTCCATATCATCATAACCAAATACTATACTTCCTTCACCATCTACTCCTGTCTTTAACATAATTCCATTAGCTTTTACAGTGTTAGGCTTTCCAAAAAGATTAACCATTGGTGATATACAATAAACCCCTATGTCCATTATTGCACCATTAGATAATTCCTTTTTAAAGGCATTTAACACTTCTCCAGCTTTATATTTATCATATCTTGAAGAGTACTGACAGTAACTTGCAAAGTACTTTCTAACCTTACCAATTTTATGAATATTATCTCTAATAACCCTAAAGTTCGGTAAAAGCGTAGTCTTCATAGCCTCCATAAGAACCACATTATTTTCCTTTGCAGTTCTTATCATTTCATCAGCTTCTCTAGTATTTGTAGCAAAAGCTTTTTCACATAAAACATGCTTTTTATTCCTTAAAAATAAAATTGTTTGACTTGAATGCAATGCATTAGGTGATGCTACATATACTGCATCTATTAAATTACTTTTAGCCATTTCTTCTAAACTTGTAAATATATTTTTAATACTATGTTTTTCTGAAAACTCTTTTGCTCTTTCTTCAGTCCTAGAATAAATTGCTGAGATATTTATATCACTAACTTCTCTCGCTCCTTCAATCAATCTATCTGTAATAAAATTACTCCCTATAATACCTAAATTTATCATATTAAACACCTCTTTATTTCAAAAATCTTCTAATAATAATTATATCATATATGCATTTTTCGTATATACCTTTTATTATACAGTATTTTCCAAAGAATTTTCCTGCTAATACTGCACATACTAATAATATCCTAAATTGGATTTATAAATCCAACATTAATGTAAATTTAGCTAGGGAGGATTTTTATGAAAAAGAGAATATTACCATTATTCTTAGGTTTTTTTATTTATATTTTTCTTATTACTAATTTTATTTACTTTCTATCTACAACTGAAAATGCTGAATTTGTACCATCATCATTCTTTAGTAAATATTATGAAACTGACTATTCAAATGATTTAACTTCTGATGTTGGTACATTTATTACTGACTCCACTGAAGATATAGAACAATCAATTCTTCATTTTATGCAAGATGTATTTACAATAAGAAACGATGCATTTTTAAATGGCAATGTTGAGAAACTTTATAAATTCTATGATATTAATCAAACCTTTAGTTCATACTCCTTGGAACATGAATTTAAAAGAATAGCTTTTTTAAGAAATTGGGCAAATAAACGAAGTATATCCTTTAAAAACATAGAATCTACTCCTACTATTAAAAGTCTAAAAATTAAGGATGGATATTATAACTTGATTTTAAGTGAAGAATATAAATTTAACTATTATTACGATAATAATCCCGATGAACTTAATACTTTTGGAATTCAATTAATTCATAATTTAGAATTAAAAGATACAGGAGATTCTTTCATAATTTCTAAAGATTATTATGAAGATTATTTCAAAAGTGGTCTTGAAGAATATGATTTTAATTTGACTGAAAAGAATATTGATATAAATAATTTGAAACCTAAACTTTTTAATTTTAATGTAGAACGAAACCCTTTGAGCAATGGTGAGTATAATATACAATCTGCAATAAATTATGCTAATAAATATTCAGGAATTAGTTTTGCATCAAAAGAAAAATTTAATTCAAATTACTTTACTTATATTGCTGGAGATGGAAACTCTGCAAATTTTATATCACAAACCCTTTCAGATACTCTTGAGGGGGGTGGATTAAGCCAAGATAGAATGTGGTTCTATAAAAATACTAAATCTACTAGAATAAAGGCAACTTCTTCTTGGGTTAAATCTGAAGACTTAGTAAATTATCTTTTAAATACTAACAAGTTTTCTATTACACTCTCTGGGAATATAGAAGAAATACTATATAACAACACTACTAGTAATAAAAAAATAAATATCGGAGACTTAGTAGTATTTAAGAAAGGTAACTACATAGAGAGCATAGGGATAATTACAGACTTTGATGCTAATAACTATCCATTAATAAATTCAAATTCTATCAATACCTTTAAAGCTCCTTTTGATTTAGGCTTTGAAGGTGATGATTTTAAATGTTATATATTATCTGCCAACTAAAAAGAAGCTGAATCAAAGGCCTTATACCTAACTTTGATTCAGCTTACTTTTTTAGTTCCTATTATAATACATCGCTTAATGTATATCTCGAGAATTCATGAAGAAATGCATCTAATGATTCTTTCATTATTCCCTTAACTTTACAATCAGAACTTATGTATGGACAACAATTGTCTTTATTAAAACATTGAGCAATGTTTAAATTATCTTCTGTTATTCTAACTACTTCTCCTAAATTTATATCCTGCGGCTCTAATCCTAATTTTAGGCCACCTGTTCTACCTTTCATAGAAATAATTAAATCTGTTTTAGCTAATTTATGTATTATCTTTTTTAAGTGATGCTCCGATATCTCTAGCTTCTTAGCTAACTCCTCTACTGTGCACAGTTTATCTCTATTCTCAGCTAAGTAAACTAAAGCTCTAAAAGAATAATCAGTGAATTTTGATAAATACATATAGACCCCTCTCTTTCGTATGACTTAATAAATAATTGCGAATATCATATGCATAATTAATACAGGAAATAAAATCCTACTAATATTTATATCCTCTTTATCATTAAATATGCAAATATACCCTTTTTTAAATTATACTATAAAACCACACAAAATTTCTCTAAGATATATACAATATTTACATATTGTTTACATTCATTTTAATCTATACATATTATTTACACTTTGTTAATTTTAGTGGATTTATCCTCCAAAATTTAAAGGTATCCTTAACACTAATGGTAAATTATTGTTAAGGATACCTTATTATTTTTATTTACTTAAATATTCATCTATCGCAGCAGCTGCTTTCTTTCCTGCCCCCATTGCTAGTATTACTGTTGCTGCACCTGTCACAGCATCTCCTCCTGCATATACTCCTTCCTTTGTTGTATGTCCATTTTCATCAGCAATTATGCACTTCCACTTATTAACTTCAAGTCCCTTTGTTGTTGATGAAATCAATGGGTTTGGAGAGGTTCCAAGAGACATTATAACAGTATCTACATTCATAATATATTCTGATCCCTCTTTAACCACTGGTTTTCTTCTTCCAGATTCATCTGGTTCTCCAAGTTCCATCTCCACACATTTCATTCCACTTACCCAACCATTTTCATCTACCAATATTTCTGTTGGATTAGTTAGTATATCAAAAATTACACCTTCTTCTTTTGCATGATGTACTTCTTCTATTCTTGCTGGAAGTTCAGCTTCACTTCTTCTATAAACTATATGACTTTCAGAACCTAATCTTAATGCAGTTCTTGCTGCATCCATAGCAACATTCCCTCCACCTACTACAGCAACTCTCTTACCAATTCTAACTGGAGTATGATACTCTTCTTTAAATGCCTTCATCAAATTAACTCTTGTTAAAAATTCATTCGCAGATAATACTCCATTTGCATTTTCACCTTTTATACCCATAAACTTAGGAAGACCTGCACCTGATCCAATAAATACAGCCTTAAATCCTTCAACTTCCATAAGTTCATCGATAGTTATAGTTCTACCAACTATTACGTTAGTTTCTATTTTTACTCCAAGTTTTTTTATGTTCTCTATTTCAGTTCTAACAACATCATCTTTAGGTAACCTAAACTCAGGAATTCCGTAAACTAAAACTCCGCCAGGCTCATGTAAAGCTTCAAATATTGTTACATCATAACCTTTCTTAGCTAATTCACCTGCACAAGTTAATCCAGCAGGACCACTCCCTATTATTGCAACTTTTTTATCTTTAAGCTCTTCTCTTTCTGATAAATCTATGCTATTTTTTCTTGACCAATCTGCAATAAATCTTTCAAGCTTACCAATTGAAACTGGTTCACCTTTTATTCCCAATACACATTCGCCTTCACATTGACTTTCTTGTGGACAAACTCTTCCACAAACAGCTGGTAAAGCACTATATTTCGCTACTTCTTTTGCTGCTTCTTCAAATTGTCCCTTTTTCATATATCCTATAAAGTTTGGTATATTTATAGCTACAGGGCATCCATCAACACATTTAGGATTTTTACATCCTAAACATCTACTCGCTTCTCTTATTGCTTCTTCATCTGTATATCCAAGACATACTTCTTCAAAATTCGTAGCTCTTATTTCAGGATCTTGTTCTGATATAGGTACTCTCTTCATTCTATTTTGTACTTGATTGCTCATATCTATCCCACCTTACAACCACAACCACCATGTTTGTGAGTGTCCCCTTCTTCAATTTTTAACTGAGCTCTTCCTTCCTCAGTTTTATACATTGTTTGTCTTCTCATAGATTCATCAAAATCTACTAGATGTCCATCAAATTCTGGCCCATCAACACATGCAAATTTTACTTTTCCACCTACTGTAACTCTACAAGCACCACACATGCCAGTACCATCTACCATTATTGGATTTAAACTTACTGTAGTTGGTATGTTAAGCTCCTTAGTCAAGATTGACATAAATTTCATCATTATCATAGGTCCAATAACTATAGCATGATCGTATTTATTTCCTTTTTCTTCTACTAAATATTTTAAACAATCAGTTACTCTTCCATTAAAGCCATAGCTTCCATCATCAGTTGATATATATAAATTACCTGAAACTTCTTTTAATTCATCTTCTAATATTAATAAATCTTTAGTCCTACTTCCCACAATTACATCACAATTGATTCCTTGTTCTTTCATCCACTTTACTTGAGGATATACAGGTGCTGCGCCTACCCCACCTGCTATAAAAATAATATTTTTATTCTTTAATTCTTCTATATCTTCGTGAATAAATTCACTAGGTTGTCCAAGTGGACCTACAAAATCAGCAACATATTCCCCTACTTCAAAGTTTGCAAGCTCTTTAGTTCCCCTTCCTACAGCTTGAAAAACTATTGTTACAGTTCCATTTTCTGAGTTGTAATCTGCTATTGTTAGTGGTATTCTCTCACCTTTATCATCATTCTTAATGATAATGAATTGGCCTGGTTTAGCTGATCTCGCAACTCTAGGTGCTTCTATATCCATCAGATATATATTTTGAGTCAATTCTCTTTTATTAACTATCTTGTACATTTTTGTTCCCCCCATAATTTCTGTATCTATTAATATATTATCATTTTTTGAATATTCATACAATTATTTACTATATTTTTTTACTACTTTTTATAAGAAAGGTTATCTTGAAAAGAAATAATTTTCAATTCAAGATAACCTATAATAAAACTTTAATTATACTAAATTTATCCTATTAGAAATCAACTTTTGTTCCATAATATGTGCACTCAAATAATTTTTCCATGGCTCTATCATCTATTTTTCTTGGATTAGAACCTGTACATGCGTCTAATACTGCATTATGAGATATAAACTTTAAATTGGCTTTAAAGTCCTCTTCTGTAACGCCATACTCTTTTATAGTATGAGGTATATTTAATTCTGTATTTAATTTATTTATCATTTCAATTAATGAATCTGTTAATTCTGCATTAGTTTCACCTGTTAGTTTTAATGCTTTAGCTATATAAGCATACCTTTCTTCACATTCAACTCTATTATATTGAATTACATATGGTAAGAATATTGCATTTGCACATCCATGTGGAATATGGAATACTGCTCCTGTTTTATGTGCCATTGAGTGGACTATTCCAAGTAATGCATTTGAAAATGCCATTCCTGCTAAACATTGGGCTTCATGCATTAAGTTTCTCGCTTCTTCATCTCCATTATATGACTTTACTAAACTTTCAATAACCATTTCAATAGCCTTTATAGCTAGAGGATCCGAAAAGTTAGATCTAAGTGCTGCTGTATAAGCTTCAATAGCATGTGTTAATGCATCCATACCAGTATGTGCAACAAGTGTAGTGGGCATAGTTTGAGCTAGTTCTGGATCTACAATAGCTACATCTGGAGTTATATTAAAATCCGCTAAAGGATATTTAATCCTAGCTTTATAATCTGTAATTACACTAAATGCTGTAACTTCAGTAGCTGTACCACTTGTAGAAGGAATTGCTACAAATTTAGCTTTTTGTCTAAGCTCAGGTAATCCAAATGGAATAATAGCTTCTTCAAACGTAAACTCAGGATACTCATAGAAAATCCACATCGCTTTTGCAGCATCTATTGGTGAACCTCCCCCCATTGCAACAATCCAATCTGGCTGAAATTTTCTCATTGCTTCTGCACCCTTCATAACAGTTTCTACTGATGGATCTGGTTCTACACCTTCAAATATCTCAACTTCCATACCTGCTTCTTTTAAATAATTCTCAGCCTTATCTAAGAAACCGAAACGCTTCATTGATCCTCCACCAACTACAATAAAAGCCTTCTTCCCTTTCAAATTCTTTAACTCTTCTAATGAACCCTTTCCATGGTATAAATCTCTTGGTAATGTAAAACGTGCCATAATATCCTCCACATATATATAAAATTTATTTTTAATTACGAGGTTATTACACGCAATACTCATGCCAATTAGTTTTTTAATTAACAATATTGTTAATTATTTAACCTTTAGCAGTTTTTTATTCTATCTCTCCTAATAATCATTGTCCTATTATTGAACATTTATACTTACCATAACTGTTAATATTTATGACATTGTCCTATTACTGAACACCAATCTTATCTATACTTAGATTATACTTCTTTATTTTTAAATATAAAGTATTCCTACTTACTCCCAACGCTTTTGCAGTTTTAGTTATGTTATATCCGTTATATTTTATAGCTTTAGTAATAGTTTCTATTTCTTTAGAATTTAAATTAAATTCTTCTATTTTAATTTCTGTTAGATTGTTTTTATTGTTCTTATATAATATTTCTTTATTAATATCCTCACATTCATCTAGAAAATCATAAGATAATTCTCCATTTAAATTCACTATATTTTCTATGCAATTCTCCAATTGCCTTATATTTCCATCCCAATTATATCTTAACAAAATATCAAATAGTTCATTACTTATGTTAGGTATTTCTTTATTTAGTTTAATAGACTTACTTCTTAAGAAATAGTCAATTAACAACCTTATATCACCACCTCTTTCTCTTAAAGGTGGTAACTTTATCGGAATAACGCATAATCTATAAAACAAATCTTCTCTAAATCTTCCTCTTTTTATTTCTTCTTTCAAATTTTTATTGGTTGCAGCTATGACTCTTATATCTAATTGAATTTCTTTACTACCACCTAATCTCGTAATTCTTCCTTCTTGTAAGACTCTTAGAAGCTTAACCTGCATATCTAAAGGCATTTCTCCAATTTCGTCTAAGAACAAAGTACCTCCATTAGCTAATTCAATCTTACCTATCTTTCCACCTTTTTTTCCACCAGTAAAAGTACCCTCTTCATATCCAAATAGTTCACTTTCAATAATGTTAGTTGGTATTGCTCCACAATTTATAGCTATAAATTTATTATTCTTTCTTATACTATAATTATGAATAGATTGGGCTAACACTTCCTTGCCTGTACCACTTTCTCCTTGAATTAATATTGTAGATGGGCTATTAGCTACAATTTTACAATTTGTAATTACATTTTTAATAGCATCACTCTGACCAATGATATCATTAAATGTAAAAAATGCTCCAGTAAAATTGCTTTTTATATCCTTTTCCCTTACCTTTATTAAAGTAGCAACTATACCTATAACTTTATTATTATCTTTTATGCTTTTAAGTACAATTTCAATTTTACTATTACTATTATGACTTAATTTTATCTCCCTAGTTACAATTCCATTATTTATTGAAATACTATCCATAATATTTTTAAAGTTAGGTATTATATAATTTATATCTTCATTTATTAAATTATGATTTTTCTTATCTAAAAGACTTAATCCCAATTCGTTTACATTTACTATTTTTCCATATGAATCTATTATGATTATTCCTTTATCCACATTTTCTATTACTGTTTTCATATAATTATAAGTTTGGTTTAATATATACTTTGTTTTTATTTTAAGGATTTCATTTTCAATCGCCTTCACTCCAAATATAACCAACCCTAAAGTATGCGGATGTCTCATATTACTTTTTCCAGTTATGTTTAAAGTTCCAATTATTTCTCCCTTATTATTATGAATAGGAGCTGCTGAACAAGTTAAGTTCTGAAATATGGATACATAATGTTCTTTAGCAGTAATTTGAATGCTCCTGTTATATGATAAAGCTACTGACATTGCATTTGTTCCTATACTCCTTTCATCCATATAAGCACCAACTTTTAAATTTACTTTTTCTAAATCATATCTTATTTCATCAGCACCCTTAATATAGAGAATACATCCATTCCTATCTGTTAAAATAATGATAAAATCTCTATCATCAACAGATTCAGATACCATATCTATATAGGTTTTAGATACCTCTATAAGATCTCTATTTTTTTCTAATACCTTTTTTAATTCTTCCTCTCTTAAAACCACTTTTGATTTAACTATATCTTTATTTATCCCATATATCTCACTTCTCTTATGAGACTTCTCTATTAATAAATCTTTACTAATCATAAATCCATACCTCATACTCTTTAACTGAACTTAAATTGCAATATTTTATTATATTAAACTAAAAAAATCAGGCTATATATTATCCTACTAACTCTTATTCAGAAAAGTTTCTGTAATTTAACATATAGCCTAATTTATTTTTTAATATCTATTAGATTCCTTTAATTGTCTTTCTATATCTCTCTTATGAGCTTTTTCTAACATTGAATCTCTCTTATCGTAATTCTTTTTACCTCTACATAGACCTAAAGCCACTTTTACTTTACCATTTTTTAAATATAAAGATAATGGAATCAATGTGTATCCTTGTTGAGCAACTAATCCATTAAATCTTGCAATTTGCTCCTTATGCAGTAAAAGCTTTCTTTCTCTCAAAGGTTCTACATTAAATATATTCCCTTGTTCATAAGGGCTTATATGCATATTTTTCACAATTATTTCACCATTATCTACATCTGCATAGGAATCCTTTAAGTTACATTTCCCAGCTCTTATAGATTTTACTTCAGTTCCAACTAGAGCTATTCCAGCTTCTATAGTTTCTTCCACAAAATAATCATGTCTAGCTTTTCTATTTTCAGCTAACGAATTACTATTTTTCTTCCTTACCATAATCTCACCACACATTTTATTTTTACTTATTAAGTATATCAGATTCTTAATTGATAACCAAAATTTTAATTATAAATCATACTTATCTTTATGAGTTTCAAAGGTCTATTCTATATCTTCCCCATCTTCATCTTCTAGTAAATTACTTTTTATAGCTTCTTTAGCTTCGTTAATCTTCTCAATTGTTTTTTCACTTGGAACTATTTCCTCTTTAGCTTCTTCTTCGATTAAATCAAAATATACTTCTCTATTGTCTATATCTACTCTACTACATCTAACCTTTACTTCATCACCTAATCTATATACCTTTTTAGTTCTTTCTCCAATTAGGCATAAATGAGCTTCATCATAAACATAGTAATCATCATCTAAAGCTGTAATATGAATTAATCCTTCTATAGTATTTGGAAGTTCTGCAAATAATCCAAAAGAAGTAACAGAAGAAATAATAGCAGAGAATTCTTCTCCAATTCTTTCTTGCATGTATTCTGCTTTCTTTAAATCATCAACTTCTCTTTCAGCTTCTTGAGCTAATCTTTCCATTTCAGAAGATTGCTTTGATGCAACTTCTACTATATTAGATAATTTGCCTGCTCTCTTTTCATCAATCTTTCCATTTAATTGCTCTTTAATAATTCTATGAATTTGTAAATCTGGATATCTTCTTATTGGCGATGTAAAATGACAGTAATATTTAGCTGCCAATCCAAAGTGTCCTACACATTCAGGTGAATATTTTGCTTGCATCATTGAACGTAATAGTAATGTGCTTACTACTGTTTCCTCTTTTTTACCCTTTACTTTTTCTAGAATATCTTGTAGTGCTCTTGGATGTGTTTCTTGGCCCCATCTAACTACATATCCTAGATTATATACGAATTCCTTAAACTTCTCTAATTTTTCTTCATCTGGATCTTCGTGAACTCTATAAACAAATGGTAAGTTGGTCCAATACATATGTTCTGCAATAGTTTCATTACAAACTAGCATAAACTCTTCTATAATTCTATTTGCAATTGCTCTATCATAAGGCTTAATATCTACTGGTTTTCCTAAATCATTTAATATGATTTTTGATTCTTCAAAGTTGAAATCTATAGCTCCTCGTTTCATTCTCTTTTCACGAAGAATATTACAAAGCTCTTCCATAGCTTTAAAGTCATCAACTAAATAATCATATCTCTTAATTAACTCTTCATCATTATTTTCAAGAATTTTTGTAACATCTGTATAAGTCATTCTTTCAATAGTTTTTATAACAGTTTCTTCAATTTCATGTTGAATAACTTTTCCTTTATTATCTATAATCATAAAGCAACTTAAAGCTAATCTATCGACTTTAGGATTTAAAGAACATATTCCGTTAGATAATTTCTTAGGTAGCATAGGTATAACTCTATCTATTAAATAAACTGATGTACCTCTCTTTAATGCTTCTCTATCTAAAGGATTTTTTTCCTTTACATAATGTGATACATCTGCAATATGAACTCCAAGTCTATACTTTCTATTTTCAAGTCGTTCAATTGACACTGCATCATCTAAATCCTTTGCATCTTCTCCATCTATGGTTACCATTCTTAGATTTCTAAGATCCACTCTTCTCTCATATTCTTTTTCTGGAATTGCTTCTTCAATATTTTCTGCATAATTTAAAACCTTAGCTGGAAACTCTTCTGGTAACCCATATTTCTTAATAATTGTAAGAATATCTAGACCTTTATCTCCTTTTTTACCCAATATCTCTTTAACTATTCCTTCTGGACTCCTTCTTTTATCTGCCCATTTTGTAATTTCACAGATAACTAAGTCTCCTTCATTTGCTCCATTTCTATCTTTTTTAGATATAAAAATATCTTGATTTAATCTAGAATCTTCTGGAACTACAAAGCCAAAATTTCTACTATCCTCATATACACCTATAATCTTTCTATTAGCTCTATCTAATACTTCTTGAACTTCACCTTCTCGCTTTTTACCATTGATATCTTCTCTTGTAACTTGAACTAGAACCTTATCTCCATTCATAGCACCATTCATAGAAGAACTCGGTATAAAGACATCTTTTTCTCCTTCAACATCTGGTATTAAAAAGCCATATCCCTTTGCATGAACTTCTAATTTTCCAGAAACAAGTCCTAGCCTTTCGGGTACTCCAAATTTATCCTTTTTAGTTCTAACTATAAGACCTTCTCTTTCCATTGTCTTAAGTACTTTTTTAAAAGATTTATATTCATCGGGATTTATATCAAATACAGCAACTAATTCTTGAATATCCATTGGTCTGTATGCTTCTTCTCTCATAAAACTCAATAAAGTTTCTTTTATTCCCATCTATATCACTTCCTTTATCTTTTTAACCTAACTTAGTATTTAGTATAATTTTTTCAAATTAATTATATTCTTCATATATTTTTTCCCTATCTAAGGCTTAATAAACAATTTTTTTTATCTTAAACAATAATCAGCTAATATTTGTTGTAATTCATAAATATTTAGACTACTATTAAATTGCTTTTCAATAGGAAGAGCTGTACCAGAAATCCATATCTTAAGTTCTGCCTCTAAATCAAAATGTCCTGCAGTTTCTATACTAAAATGTGTAATTGATCTGTATGGTATAGAATGATACTCAGTCTTCTTTCCTGTTACTCCTTGTTTATCTACTAATATTAGTCTTTTATCAGTAAAAATAAATAAATCTCTAACTAATTTATATGCTTTTTCTATACTCTCATTTCTTGCTAATATCTTATCATATTCTTTTCTTATGCTTTCTAAATTCACCTCTGAGGCATTTCCCATTAATCCATTAAAAATTCCCATCTCAAACACTCCTTTATAGTATAAAAGAGCTACTTTTAGTAGCTCTTTTTTATATTATATTAAGTTTAAAGCTATTGTATTCACAGCAAAAAGAGCCATAGTCACGATTGTTACTTTTAATAACATAGCTTCTTTAGTTCTTGCTTTATTCTTTGAAAAGAATGTCTCTGTTTTACTTCCTTGAATAAGTCCACTTAATGCATCTGTTTTACTTGGTTGTAATAATACTGATATTATAACTACTAAACCTAAAATCACTTCTAATATTAACAACGCATCTTTCATTGCTATACCTCCCAACGTTAATAAAAATGGTCGTATTTACATAAGGTTATCTTAACATATAAAAATCTATAATACAAGTAATTATCTTCAAAATAATTACATTAAAGTTTATTATATCAGGTTGCTTATTCTGGATTCTTTGCTCCAGATCGCACTCATATAATATTTGTCTCTTTTTATCCTTAATATAAATTATTAAAAATACATAACTCAAAAAGATAGTTTTAAAATTATTAAATAAAAAAATTAATAGGGATTGTAAGCTTTATGCCTACAATCCCTTTAAAACTTATTTACTAAATTTAATTACTTCTTGATGTTGAAGAATGCTTTTCTTCCTCTGTATTCAGCTACATCGTCTAATTCTTCTTCAATTCTGATTAATTGATTGTACTTAGCAACTCTTTCAGATCTTGCAGGAGCACCAGTCTTAATTTGACCAGCATTAACAGCTACAACTAAGTCAGCTATAGTTGTGTCTTCTGTTTCACCTGATCTATGAGAAATAACTGCTGTATATCCAGCTCTGTTAGCCATTTCTATAGCATTTAAGGTTTCAGTTAAAGTACCGATTTGGTTTAACTTAATTAAGATTGAGTTACCAACTCCTAAATCAATACCTCTTTCTAATCTTTCAGTATTTGTAACGAATAAATCATCACCAACTAATTGAACTTTCTTACCTAATCTTTCAGTTAATAGCTTCCAACCTTCCCAGTCTTCTTCAGCCATACCGTCTTCGATTGAGATAATTGGATATTTGTTTACCCAGTTTTCTAAGAAGTCAACCATTTCAGCTGCAGTTAAAGTTTTTCCTTCATGCTCTAATACGTATTTTCCATCTTTGTAGTATTCAGATGAAGCAGCATCTATAGCTATGAACATATCTTCTCCAGCTTTGTAACCAGCTTTAGTTATAGCTTCGATAATAACTTCGATAGCTTCTTCATTTGACTTAAGGTTTGGAGCGAATCCACCTTCATCACCGATAGCAGTTGAATATCCTTTATCGTGTAAAGTTTTCTTTAATGTATGGTAAACTTCAGCACACATTTGTAAAGCATCGCTGAAAGTCTTAGCTCCAACTGGCATTACCATGAATTCTTGTAAATCAACTGAGTTATCAGCATGTGATCCACCATTGATTATATTCATCATAGGTACTGGTAAAACTTTCGCATTTACTCCACCTACATATTGATATAATGGTAAATCTAATGACTTAGCTGCTGCATTAGCTACTGCTAAAGAAACACCTAAAATAGCATTAGCTCCTAACTTAGCTTTGTTTGGAGTTCCATCTAATTCTATTAATAATTTATCAATATATGGTTGATCATATACATTGCATCCAATTAATTCTTCAGCAATTGTATCATTTACATTTTGAACTGCTTTTAAAACACCTTTTCCTAAGTATTGGCTCTTATCACCATCTCTTAATTCAACAGCTTCGTACATACCAGTTGATGCACCTGATGGAACAGCTGCTCTACCTACAGTACCATCTTCTAAGTAAACTTCAACTTCTACTGTTGGAAAACATCTTGAGTCTAGAATTTGTCTAGCTACAACGTCAACTATTTCGCAATAATTTTTCATTACGTATCCTCCTTGTATTATATGTTATTTATTATATTCTCTACTATACCTTAATTATTATATCATAAACTGACATATTTATTCATAAAACTATTGTAAAATAGAAAATATTAGGATAAACAACATTTTTTTAGTAAACAATATTTATTATCACATTTCCTCTATTATTATACCATCTTGACCATATATTTCAATATAAATTTGATTATGTAACCATTAACAATCTAATTATTTTTATATA
>NZ_JASCQJ010000051.1:0-22120 GCF_033043255.1 Clostridium lamae
TTATAAAAAAGTTAGAATTTCATAATTTTTCTATGAGTGTTAATGGAGAATTTCATTTCTATGAAGTAAAGAAAATATTTTTATACATTTATGCAATTACTATCATTATAGCTTTATTTTTTTGTATATTATATTTTGTAAATAAATTAAGATTTAAAAAGGTACATCTCTATAAAATATTAAATTATGGAAGCAATACATTGATAGTTACAATTCTTATGCTAGTTACAGCTATATATATTGATTTTTCAAAAGCATTTATTATATTTCATAAGATATTTTTTAATAATGATTATTGGATTTTTGATGAGAAAACAGACCCTATAATTAAGGTTTTGCCAGAAGAAGTATTTAAGTTATATGCAATATTAATTATAGGATTAGTAATTATAGCTATTATTACATTTAAAGTTTATTATTATCTTACTAAAAAGAAGATTAAAGAAAAAGCTTATAAAAGAATATAAATTTATTATAATAATGAATAAATAAAAAGACATATGGAGCTTATTCCTGATAAGCTCCATATGTCTTTTTATATTAATTATAACTAAAGTTTATTAAACTAGAGTGATAATCTTAAAATTTCTAATGCTTCTTTTTCTCTAATTTCAACAAAGTTGCCTACATGATCACAATGGGCAACAAGCTTTTTAGACATTTCTTCGATGCGATCATCACCTATGTTTACATGATTAAGTCTAGTAGGTAATCCAAGTTTTGTAAAGAAGTTTTCTAAAGCTTCTATACCCTTTAAAGCAGTTTCCTCAAGATTATTAAAATTAATATCTATATTGAAGACTCTATTTGCAAATTGAACAAATCTATTTAAGTCATGATTATAGACATACTTCATCCAAGCTGGAAAGACTATTGCAAGACCAGCTCCATGGGCAATATCATAAATTCCACTTAACTCATGTTCTATATCATGAGTAGCCCAATCACCAACTCTTCCCATACTTAGTGAATCATTATGTGCAACCATTCCAGATAGCATAATTTCAGCTCTAGCATTATAATCATTAGGGTTAATATTTAGCCTTAAGGCATTTTCCATAATAGCTTTTAAAGTTGCTTCGCATAATCTATCAGTTAAATCAACATTTTTTTCATTTGTAAAATATCTTTCAAGTATATGGGCTATCATATCAGCTATTCCACATGAAGTTTGATATTTAGGAAGTGTAAATGTAAGTTCTGGATTTAATATTGAAAATATTGGTCTAAGGTCTGGGTGGCCAGTACTTCTTTTAAACCATCCGTCTTCATTAGTAATTACACAACCTGAACTAGTTTCACTTCCGGCAGCTGGGATTGTCAATATAGTTGCAAGCTTCAAACAAGTATGATTAATAGGAGTATCAATAAATAAATCCCAAACATCTCCGTCATAATTCACTCCAGCTGCTATAGCTTTAGAAGAGTCTATAACACTACCACCACCAACTGCAAGTATAAAATCAATATTATGTTTTTTACAAAGTTCAATTCCTTCTCTTACTAATGAAACTCTTGGATTTGGCTTAACTCCTGATAACTCAATTATTTCGATATTAGCATTATTTAATGAAGAAATAACTTTGTCATATAATCCGCTTGTTTTTATACTACCTCCACCATAGTGAAGTAAGACTTTATTTGTGTATTTCTTTATTTCACTACCAACCTTGTCTTCGGTATTTTTACCAAATATAATTTTTGTTCCATTCTTATAACTAAAATTTCTCATAACTCCTCCTTGAATAGATAATTGTACTTTTATAATACTTTATAAAGTATTAATCTTCAAATTTATTATAGCATTCTCTAGTATCGCATATAAGTATATGGTCTATAATATAAATATTATAACATTTATTTCTATAATTAATAATTTTTAATAGTTAAATAATTGAAAGCTGCATAGATAAATGTTAAAATATAGATACCCTATAGAGGTATATTGATGTGGAGGAATAAAAATGGATGCAGAGAATGAAAAACTAAGAAGGGATATAGTAAATAGGCTTAGAAGAATTGAAGGGCAAGTTAAAGGAATTCAAGGAATGATGGAAAAAAACGTTTGCTGCCCAGATGTTCTGGTTCAAATTTCTGCCATTAGATCAGCTATAAATAAAGTTGGAGGTTTGACAATTGAATACTATGCAAATAATTGTTTAAATATTGAAGAAGGGTCAATGGAACAAGAAAGTTTAAAACAACTTATAAAGACTATTAATACTTTTGTAAAATAATATAATTATATAGATTTCCTAATAATATAATTATATTTTATTATTATTTAGAAATTAAAAAAAATTTAAAAAAGTATTTACAATTTACAAATAAGATGGTATATTAAATTCAATAAATTACAGTATATAAAGGCTATGAAGAGAAGAAGTAAAGTTAATGTATCTTCAAAGAGAATTCTACCTTGGCTGAAAGTAGAATAAGAAAGTTAACTCGAATAACATCTCTGAGCTATACTCCGAAAGATAACAACTAGTAGGCAGTAATCAGGTTCACCTGTTATAGTGATAAAGTATCTAAGTTTTACTTACGTACTTGATAAGGTTATTATTGTGAAATAATAACGAATTAAGGTGGCAACATGGAATATTACTTTCATCCTTTTATAGGGATGGGAGTTTTTTTTATTTATAAATATAAAGGAGATGCTTAGTATGCAAATAGAAGGAATAATAATACCAAGAGATTATAAGAGTAAGAGTACGTTAATTGAAACAGAGATTAATATTAAAAGGATTAAGGATTTTTTTGAAAGAGAGTTATCAGAAGCATTAGATTTAACTAGAGTTTCAGCACCATTATTTGTTGATGCTAAAAGTGGATTAAATGATAATCTAAATGGTGTAGAGAGACCCGTTAAATTTGATTTATTAGCAACAGGAGAAGATGTTGAAATTGTACACTCATTAGCTAAATGGAAAAGATTAAGTTTATATAGATATGGATTTAATATAGGAGAAGGTCTATATACTGATATGAATGCAATAAGGAGAGATGAAGAACTTGATAATCTCCATTCAGTTTATGTTGATCAATGGGACTGGGAAAAAATTATCACTAAAGAAGAGAGAACAGAAGAAAAATTGAAGGAGATAGTTAGACGTATATATGAAGTATTTAAAAAAACAGAACGCTTTGTACATAAGGAGTTAATTGAAGATGAAGATATATTACCAGAAGATATCTTTTTTATAACAACTCAAGAATTAGAAGATATGTATCCTAATTATTCAGCAAAGGAAAGAGAGGATGCTATATGTAAGGAACATAAAGCGGTGTTTATAATGAAAATTGGGGATTTACTAAAGTCAGGAGAAAAGCATGATGGAAGAAGCCCAGATTATGATGATTGGAAATTAAATGGAGATATTTTATTTTGGTATCCGTTATTAGAAAGAGCTGTTGAACTTTCTTCTATGGGCATAAGAGTAGATAAAGAGGCTTTAGATTATCAGTTAAGAGTTTCAGGTAATGATAATAGGAGAGAACTAGAATTTCATAAGTTACTTCTTAATGATGCACTACCATTTACTATAGGTGGAGGAATTGGACAATCTAGAATTTGTATGTTCTTTTTAAATAAAGCGCATATTGGAGAAGTGCAATCAAGCATCTGGGATGAAAAAAATATTAAGTTATGTAGAGAATATGATATAAAACTATTATAAGCAATTTAATTTGATAAAATCAATATTAATGAACTTTTTTAGCCTTTGATAAATATTGACATTTTTAAATGATTATTTATAATGAATGTATAATATTTTATAAGTATGCAAATTAAATTTTAAACATAAGTTTATTGCAAATAGAAGGAGGCGGGTTTATGAAAGCATTCGTTGACGAAAATACTTGTATCTCATGTGGATTATGTGAAGGAATTTGTCCAGAAATCTTCACATTAGAAACAGGAGTTTCAACTGCAAAAGAGGGAGATGTTCCCGAGGAATACGCAGATGCTACAAGAGAAGCTTGCGATAGCTGTCCAGTAAGCGCAATCTCAGTAGAAGAGTAGAGAAACGTGCTATAGCACAATATAAAATAAGAGCTGTTTACAACAGCTCTTATTTTATATTAATCTCTAAATCTTTTTTTCTTAGATATCTTTTCTATCTCTTTAAATTCCCTTTTCCTTTTGGCTAACATAAGCAATCTAGTCAAGGTTGATACAAACAGTATTCCAAGGGCTAATGAACCTGCATTAGATATTGTATCAAGGCCTATTTCAATAGACTCCATAATATTTCCATTAATTGCTTCATACATAGTATAGTACATTCCTCCACCTGGAACTAGAGGAATTAAAGCACAGATAATTAAAGTAGTAACTGGTGTTTTTAAGATTCTAGCCATAATTTCAGAGTAAATACTAAAAATTATTGCAGATATAAAAAATGATGAAGTTGTATTAAAGCCTAAACTTTCACAATATATGCTAATGAACCAACTTAATCCTCCGCCAAGGCCTGCATAAAATAATTTATTACCTTTTATATTAAATAAGATTCCAAAGCCTAGTGCTGCAAAAAAGCCAAAGAGGGATTGTATAAACATACTTGATATATCCATTATAAACCTCCAAATGTAGAAATCCAGAAGCTAAGTACAGCACCTGTTCCTATAGCTATAGATATAGCGATTAAAAAGGCTTCAACAGCTCTTGTCGATCCTGCTAATAAATCACCAGAAATTGTGTCTCTTATAGCATTAGTTATTGCAAGACCAGGAACTAAAAGCATTATTGACCCAATAATTGTTTTATCCATATCATTAATAAAACCTATCTTTAGGAAGAAGATAGCTAGTATGGCCACAATTCCTCCACATATACTGTTTATAAAGAAATCATTTATCTCAAGAGTAGAGAACTTAATAGATAATGATTTAATTATAAGGCCTATAAAAAATGCAGCTATTGCTTCAGGAAAATTTCCTCCAAATAGAAAAACAAAACTAAAAGCACTAAAAGCAGATATTATTATTGTAGTTTTATCATTATATCTTTCTACATTATTTATTATATGAAGTTGTTCTTTTAATTGAGAAACGCTTAGATTTCGAGTTACAATATTTCTAGATAAGTCATTTACCTTATCAACTTTATCTAAATCAATAGTTCTAGCAGATACTCTTCTTATCAATGAGTATGTCTTACCATTACTGTATATTGATACCATTATACCTGTTGTAGTTACAAAACTTTCAGCTTCTTCTACACCATAAATCTTACATATTCTCCAAATTATTTCTTCAGCTCTATAGGTTTCTCCGCCAGATTCTAACATAATTTTACCAGCAAAAGTCGCAACGTGAAGTATTTCATTTAAATCCATAATAATATACTCCTTATAAAGTAAAAATTTCCTTACGTATTATAACATATGAGTATTATATAGTATATACTGATAATAATAATTAATAATGCAAATAAATAATTTTTATGAAATAATAATAATTAGATATTTTAATTGATTATTAGGTAAATTATAATTATAATTGATTAAAAAGTATATTTTTGGGGTGATAAAATGAATTTTGAAAATCTTTCAAAAGAAGATAAAGTTATTGAAGACTTAATTAATAAGGAATTAAAAAGGCAACAAGATGGGATTGAATTAATTGCATCTGAAAATTTTGCATCTAAAGCTGTTATGGAAGCAATGGGATCATATCTAACAAATAAATATGCAGAAGGTTATCCGAATAAAAGATATTATGGTGGATGCTATGTCGTAGATGAAGTAGAGGATATTGCAAGAGAAAGAGCTAAGAAGTTATTTGGAGCTGAACATGCAAATGTTCAAGCACACTCAGGTTCACAAGCAAATATGGCTGTTTATCTATCTATTTTAGAATATGGTGATACAGTTTTAGGTATGGATTTAAATCATGGAGGTCATTTAACTCATGGTTCACCTGTGAATTTTTCAGGAAAACTTTATAATTTTATTTCTTATGGAGTAAATAAGGAAACTGAAAAAATTGATTATGATGAAGTTAGAGAGATAGCTTTAAAGCACAAGCCTAAATTAATAGTTGCAGGTGCAAGTGCTTATTCAAGGATAATAGATTTTAAAGCTTTTAGAGATATATGTGATGAAATAGGAGCTTATTTTATGGTGGATATGGCACATATTGCAGGGTTAATAGCAGCAGGAGCACATCCATCACCAGTTCCTTATGCTGACTTTGTTACATCTACTACTCATAAGACTTTAAGAGGTCCTAGAGGCGGATTAATTCTGTGTAAGGAAAAGTATGCAAAACAACTAGATAAGACTATTTTTCCAGGAATACAAGGGGGACCACTAATACATACAATTGCAGCTAAAGCAGTATGTTTTAAGGAAGCATTAGATCCTTCTTATAAAGAATACATCAATAATGTGGTAAGCAACTGCAATATTTTATCTGAAGAACTAATTGAGCATGGGTTTAAAATCGTTTCAGGGGGAACAGATAATCATTTAATCCTTGTAGATTTAAACAATAAAAATATTACTGGAAAAGAAGCTGAACATCTTTTAGATTCAATAGGAATAACTGTAAATAAGAATACAGTACCTAATGAAACTAAAAGTCCATTTATAACATCAGGAATAAGAATTGGTACAGCAGCTGTTACAACAAGAGGATTTAATGGTGAAGATATGAAAGAAATTGCATCATTAATTAATGATACTCTTTCAGTAGAGAATCCAGATATAAATGCTCTAAAGTTAAGGGTAAAAGCTTTATGTGAACGTCATCCTTTATATATTTAATATAATAATAATTATGTTTTAACTAATAAAATTGGTATAATAAAATAAAAATAAAAATATAAAGGAGAAATTTATGAAGTTAATATCATGGAACGTTAATGGAATAAGAGCTTGTGTTACTAAAGGGTTCTTAGATTTTTTTAATGAAATTGATGCAGATATTTTTTGTATACAAGAAAGTAAGCTTCAAGCTGGTCAAATAGAACTAGATTTACCAGGTTATTATCAATACTGGAACTATGCTGAGAAGAAAGGTTATTCCGGAACTGCTATTTTCACTAAAAAAGAACCTATAGAGGTTTTTTATGGAATAGGAATAGAGGAACACGACAACGAAGGTAGAGTTGTTACATTAGAATTTGATAATTTTTATATGGTTACAGTGTACACTCCTAACTCTAAGAATGAGCTAGCTAGACTTGATTATAGAATGGTTTGGGAAGATGCTTTTAAAGAATATTTATTAGAATTAGATAAGAAGAAACCTGTAATAGTTTGTGGGGATTTAAATGTTGCACATAAAGAAATTGACTTAAAAAATCCTAAAACTAATACAAGGAATGCTGGCTTTACTATAGAAGAAAGAGATAAGTTTACATGTTTATTAAATGCTGGATTTACAGATACTTTTAGATATTTCTATCCAGATGTAACTGGCATTTATTCTTGGTGGTCGTATAGATTTAAAGCAAGAGAAAAAAATGCTGGATGGAGAATTGATTATTTCTTAACGTCAAATTCTTTAAGAGATAAATTAGAAGATGCTAAAATACATACTGAGATATTTGGTTCAGATCATTGTCCAGTTGAATTAAAAATTAATCTTTAATTTTATTTAAGTTACTTTATCATTTCAGATAAAGTAACTTTTTACATTTTATGGAAATATAGTATAATAAGAATGAATGGGGTGATTAAGTGTCAATTAAAGAAGTCAAAAATTATTTACCAGGAGAACTTATTGAAATTTTAGAAAAAATATATTCTACTGGACAATTAGATACCATTTATAGAAGCTATTATAAAGGAAGAAATGCTAGTTTTAGGATTAATAGTTTAAAGGGAAATTTAAATGAAGTAATGGAAGAACTAATGAATAAAAAAATAAAAGCAGTAAACCATCCATTATTAAAAAATGCCTTCATTGTTAAAGAGAAAAAAGAAAGCATTTTGAGAAAACTAGAAGTATATAAATATGGGAAAATATATCTGCAAAATATATCATCAATGCTACCACCATTATTCTTAGATCTAAGCGAAGATAATGTTATATTAGATATGTGTGCTGCACCAGGTGGAAAAAGTTTATATATGGCTGATTTAACAAATAATAAGGCTATAATACTTGCTAATGATGTCAATGAAGTTAGAAGAGAGAGATTAAAATATAATATAGAAAAGCAAGGAGCATCTTCAATAATTGCTTTTGGGTCAGATGGTTGTACTATAGGTAAACGATTAAATGAGTATTTTGATAGAATATTATTAGATGCACCATGTTCTGGTGAGGGAATATTAAAATTTAATTCTAGTAAGTCATTTAAAAGCTGGAGTAAGAAAAAAGTTGAACTAGCATCAAAACTACAAAAGAAGTTATTTGATAGTGCCTATCATGCATTAAAACCTGGAGGGGTTATGGTATATTCAACATGTACATTAAATCCGTTTGAAAATGAGGAAGTAGTTAATTATGCTCTTCAAAAATATAAGGATTTAAGCTTAGAGAAAATAGATATAAAACTGCCTAATATAATTAGAGGATTAACCAGTTATGATGACAATAATTATAATGATGAACTAAAAAAGACAATTAGAGTAATACCAAATGACTATATGGAAGGATTCTTTATAGCAAAACTAATAAAAGCAGAGGAATAATAAATTTAACCATAGGAAACTATAATATAGACTTTATTATAGTTTAGGAGGTTAATATGAAGAAATTTATAGTGATAAATATGTTGATATTACTTTTCATTAATAGTAATTATAAGCTTATAATGGCTCAGAATAAAGAAGATAAAAAACAGTTAACCATTTGTGTTGACCCGGGGCACCAAAAGCAAGGTGATAGTAAACTAGAGCCTGTTGCACCTGATTCTGGAAATAAAAAACCAAGAGTATCTCAAGGAACAGAAGGTATTGGAACTAAAAAGGCTGAGTATGTTGTTAATTTAGAAGCTTCACTTCTATTAAAAGATATTTTGGTAGAAAAGGGATATAATGTAATAATGACTAGAGAAAATAACGAAGTAAATATCAGCAATGCTGAAAGAGCTAAAGTTGCAAATAATGCAAATGCAGATATGACAATTAGAATTCATTGTGATAGTCTGAAAGATACAAGTAAAACAGGAGCTAGCATTTTAATTCCATCAAGCAAGTCTAAAAATACAAAGTTGATATATGAAGAAAGCAATAAATTTGCAAATATATTAAAGGAAAATTTGAAAAAACAAGGAATAAAAGTTAATGGTATTTTTGAAAGAGATGATATTACAGGTTTTAATTGGTCTACTGTTCCTGTAGTAATTTTAGAAATGGGATTCATGAGTAATTATTGCGAGGATAAAATGCTATGTGATACAAACTATCAAAAGAAACTTATGAATATAGTAGCAGATTCTTTAGAAATTTATAAGGAAGAAAAATAGAAGTAGGGAAAAACTCTACTTCTATTTTAATTATTACATTATTTCTTGCACTACTTATAAATGAACCTTTACTTAATATAATATCTTCTGGTCTAATATAAATATCTGCATTATAATAAGTATTATTTATTTTTGTTCTGTTTTGTTCTGTTTTATTTAGTTTAATTTTGAAAAGGAGATTATACAATGAAAAAGAAATCAGTTTTAATTTTAGCTTTAAGTTTATTAATCACATTATTTAGTGGATGTAGTTCTAATGAACCTTTAAAAAATTCAAATGAAACAACTATAACTATTGCAGCAGCAGCAAGTTTAAAAAACTGTATGGAAGATGAATTAATTCCTATGTTTATTGAAAAATATCCTAATATTAAAATTCAAGCAACTTATGATAGCTCAGGGAAATTACAAACTCAAATAGAAGAGGGTGCAGAAGTTGATGTATTTATGTCAGCAGCTATAAAACAAATGAATGAATTAAATAAAGAAGGATTAATAGAAGATAATTCAATAGTGGAATTACTTGAAAATAAAATAGTTCTTATTGTACCAAAAGTAAGTAATAAAGAAATAAAATCTTTTGATGATATACTAAAATCTGATAAAATAGCTATAGGAGATCCAGCAAGTGTACCTGCTGGACAATATGCAAAGGAATTATTTGAAAATCTTAAAATTTGGGATGAAGTATCTGCTAAGGCAAGCCTTGGAACTAATGTCACAGAGGTTCTAAATTGGGTAGCAGAAGGTAGTGCTGATTCTGGGATAGTATATTCAACTGATGCAGCTTCAAATAATAAAGTTGATGTAGTTTTAGAAGCTCCGGAGGGAAGTGTTTCTAAAGTAATTTATCCAATAGGAATAGTTAAAGCATCTAAGAATAAAGAGGAAGCAAAGAATTTTACTGACTTCCTGAAATCAGAGGAAGCAATAAAGGTTTTTGAGTCTTATGGATTTTCATCAAATATATAGGAGAATATAATGGATATATCACCAATAATAATATCTTTAAAAACAGCTGCCATTTCAATGATTATAACTTTTTTATTAGGTCTTTTTATTGCAAAATTTGTTGTAAACATTAAATATGAAAAAGTAAAAATGATTTTAGATGGTATTTTAACACTACCATTAGTTTTACCACCAACAGTAATGGGGTTCTTTCTCTTAATGATTTTTGGAGTTAATAGGCCAGTAGGTAAATTCTTATTAGACTTTATGGGTATAAAGATAGTTTTTTCATGGTGGGCAACAGTAATAGCTTCTGTAGTAATATCATTTCCGCTTATGTATCGTTCGGCTAGAGGAGCATTTGAACAGGTTGATCAAAATTTAATTATGGCAGGAAGAACTCTTGGAATGTCTGAGAGAAAAATATTTTGGCGTGTTGTTATGCCTATGGCCCTTCCAGGAGTTGCATCAGGAGGAATATTAGCTTTTGCTAGGGGCTTAGGCGAATTTGGTGCTACAGCAATGATTGCAGGGAATATAGCAAATAAAACAAGAACACTGCCATTAGCTATTTATTCGGAAGTAGCAGCAGGAAATATGAAATTAGCTTTAAAATACGTAATAATAGTAACTATAATTTCCTTTATAATTGTTATTTTGACTAATTATTTTACTATAAAAGAAAGAAAATTTTAAAAGTAGGTAAGAAGATAATGAGTTTAATTGTTGATATTAAAAAGAAGGTAAAAGGATTTTCTTTAGATGTTTCTTTTGAAACGAATGGTGATTATCTTGGGCTTTTAGGAGCATCAGGCAGTGGTAAAAGTATGACATTAAAGTGTATAGCAGGAATTGAAACACCTGATGAAGGCCGTATTGTTTTAAATGGAAAAGTCTTATTTGATTCAGATAAAAATATTAATTTAAAGCCTCAAGAAAGAAATGTTGGTTACTTATTCCAAAATTATGCCTTGTTTCCTAATATGACTGTTGAAGAAAATATAGGAATAGGACTAAAGACTTCTAAATCTGAAAAAGAGCAAATGGTTAGTGAAATTATAAAATCATTTCAATTACAAGGGCTTGAAAAAAAGTATCCAAGGCAGCTTTCAGGTGGACAACAGCAAAGAGTAGCTATAGCTAGGTGTATAATATATAAACCAGATGTATTAATGTTAGATGAGCCATTTTCAGCCTTGGATTCATATTTAAAAGAAAAACTTCATACAGAGGTATTAGAACTTTTAAAGTATTATGATGGTGAAGTGCTTATGGTTACACATAGTAGGGATGAAGTTTATAAGTTTTGTAAAAATATAGCTATTATAGACAAAGGCAAATCTATTTTGATTGGTGATACAAAAGAAATATTTAAATATCCTAAAATAAAAGAAGCAGCAATTCTTACAGGGTGTAAAAATATTTCAAAATGTAAAGTCATATCTAACAATAGAATACATGCTTTAGATTGGGATGTAATATTAGAAGTAGAAAAAATAGAAAATACAAATATAAATTATGTAGGAATTAGAGCTCATAATTTTATTATAGTAGATAAAAATGTAAATACCAATTTAGAAAATCTTATAGAATGTAAAATAGATAAGATAGAAGAGGAAGTATTTGAATATAACATATTATTTAATAACAAAAATTCTAATACAAAAGATAGTAATAATAAAGTTTTATTTAAAGTAAAAAAAGAAGAGTGGGATACTAGAAAAGATAAAGATAAAGATAAATTAATTTTAAAAATTCCAAAAGAATCAATTTTAATTTTAGAGTAAGAACTCTACTTTTTAATAAAGCTGTTAAATAAAAGAGAGCTGTGGCAAACTATAAAATTAGCGATAGCTCTCTTCTTTAGTATAGAAAGAGATAAATATCATATGAGGGCGACTTGGAGTTTTACGAGGTCGCAACGAAGATGATATTTATCTCTTTTTTAATAATGAACATGTATTAAATGGAACTTAATATTATCATTGCTCCAACCTAAATCATATGGAACTAAAAGTCTATTAGTATTATGGCATGTTACTAATGGATATCCTTTTGAATCAAAACCTGTAACTGTAGATATATGAGTAATTTTACCTTTCTTTTCATAAGCAACAAAATCGCCAGGTCTTAGTTGGAATGCTTCCCTATAAATTTGCTGATAAGATCCTTTAGCAATATATGATGCTCTACCACTATTTATCATATAGCTCTTAAAACCTTGAGCATTAAGCCAAGCTTTACTGCCATTTTTCCCTGTATAATTCCATAAAGAATTCTTCTTAAAAGCTCCACTCTCGAAAAGAATCTGTGAAGCAAAATTTGCACAGTCTCCGCCATCTGGATTGTGATCCTTATAATTAGAGTTGTACTTAAATATAAGATTTTCATCTTCAGAAATACCGCAGTACATATGTGCATATTCTATTGCCTTTTGTACTGTTTCTTTTGGTGTGAAGTTTGGAGCCTTTTGATTTAGTATATATTCTTTTATTTCTTCAGATTTCAAGTTTTTTAAATCTAAAGAATCTGCAAATGGGTCTGTGTACCATTCTTTTGTAATAATATATCTATCTTCTTGTTTTTTTAAATTTAAGTAGTGATTAGTTCCTAACCTGAAATGATTAATCACTTCTGGAGAGTCGATATAGTAATATTCAAAATCGGTTGCAACATCACAAATAACTCCATAGAGATTTTCTTCTTTTTCTGCAACCTTTCTAATTTTCACTATAGATTTTATATTTTTAAATTTTACTGCTTGCTTTTCTGACCAGTTAAATAAATACTGAGTTTTTTTAGCCTCACTTTCATAGGCCCATAAACTAACTTTTACATTTAAATCATAAAATCCCTTTAAAAGTTCAGTATCATTAGAAACTATTGCTGCATCTCTTTGAGCAAATAGACTCTCTAGTAAATCTTTGAATTCCTTTTTCACTTCATCTGATGAGTAATCAATTTTAGTAGAATTGGCACCATCTTCAAAGGCAAAACACTCAGAGATGGGTATTATATTAAAAATAAGTAAAGTAATTAAAATTATATTAATTAATTTAAACTTCACAAAATTCTTTCTCCTTTCTTTAATCCTTATAAGTAGTTTGTACGAAAATTATAAAATTTATATATAAGATATGATTATTTAAATAGGATGTTTTTGTCAAAAATGTTATTTTAACCATATAATGCTACTAATAATAATTAAAAGGATGAATAAATGAAAAGATTAAATTATTTATATGAGAATGCAAAAGAAGTAAAATTTGATGATGGTGATAATATAGTTTTTATTTCTGATATTCATAGAGGTGATGGAACATATTCGGATTCGCTTTTTCCAAATAAAAATATATATAAAACTGCGCTAGCTTATTATTATAAAAAAGGGTTCACTTATGTAGAGGTTGGGGATGGAGACGAACTATGGAAAAATAGGAATTGTAATGATATTGCTTATATTTATAATGATATCTTTAAATTACTAAATAAATTTAAAGAGGATAATCGAATTTATGTTATTTACGGTAATCATGATATAATAAAGAACAAAGAGAGTTTTTATAATACACAGTATAGATTACTAAAAAAATCAGGGAATAATTATGGAAAGAATTTTTTGAAGTATATAAAGGATATTAATTTTTATGAAGCAATTAATTTTAAATATATCCCAGTTAATGAGAAGTTTTTAGTTACTCATGGTCACCAAGTAGATATAATGAATTCAAACTACTGGTTATTTTCTAGATTTTTGGTGAGATATGTATGGAAATTTTTAAATGGTATAGCTGGATTTAATGATCCCACAAGTCCAGCTAAGAATAATAAAAAAGGAAATAAAGTAGATAAAAAAATAGAGAAATGGGCTAAAGATAATGGTAAGATGATACTTTGTGGACATACTCATAATAGTAGGATGCCAGAATGTAAAGAGCCACCATATTTTAATGATGGATGTTGTGTATTACCATATGCAATAACAGCCATAGAAGTTGAAAATGGTAGTATTTCTTTAGTTAAATGGAATATAGAATCACAAGAATCTGGAGTTTTATGGGTAAGAAGGAAAGTGATAACTGGTCCATATAGATTAGAAAATTACTTGTTGTGGGCAAGAGATGAAAGAATAAGAATGATAGAAGATGAAAAAGAAAAAAATAAAAGGAGATAATTATATGTACTCAATTGATTTACATTGTGATACTGCTAGTAGACTTTTATATGAAGACTTAAAATTAAAGGAAAGTGTTTGTAAGGTAGATATAGAAAAATTAAAAAAAGCAAAGGCAAAAGCACAAGTATTTGCCCATTTTATAGAACTTAATATTGTTGATAATCCTTATACAGAGTTTATTAATATGTATAATAATTTTATGAATGAATTAAATGATAATAAAGATAGTATTCAAATTGTTGGTAACTTAAGAGAGTTAGATGAAGTTAATAGTAATGGGAAAATAGGAGCTTTCTTATCAATAGAAGAGGGAGAAGTTTTAGAAGGAAAAGTAGAAAGAGTGAAAGAACTCTATGATATGGGAATAAGATTTATAACTTTAACATGGAACTTTAAAAATAGTATAGGATATCCAAATGCTGGATATAGATATAAAGAATGTGGATTAACTGAAAAAGGTAAAGAAATAGTATTAGAGATGGAGAGGGTAGGAATTATTCCAGACTGTTCTCATTTATCAGATGGTGGATTTTATGATTTAGTTGAAATTTGTAAAAAACCATTCGTAGCAACTCATTCAAATTCAAGATCAATTACTAATCATTCAAGAAATTTAACTGATGATATGATAGTTAAACTTGCTGAAAAAGGGGGAGTTATGGGGTTGAATTTTTGCGCTCCTTTTTTAGGCAGAGAAAAGGTTCCTTCAATTAATTCTATGATTAAGCATATTAAACATATAAGAAATATTGGTGGGATAGATGTACTTGCCTTAGGAACAGATTTTGATGGAATAGAAAATGAAGTAGAAATTGAAAATATAGGTGAGATAGGTAGATTAAGAGATGCTTTAACAAAAGAAGGTTTTACAAATTCAGAAATTGATAAAATCTTTTATGGAAATGTAAAAAGAGTACTTAAAGACTGGATGTAAAATGAGATATATCTTATATTCCTTATATCTATGTAAGCTCAAAGTCGTAGGCATATAAGATTTATCTCAGTGAAAACTAAAGGAAGGAAATAAAGGAGCAGAAAATGGAAAACTTAAAAGGTAAAATAGCATTAGTTACTGGTGCAACAAGAGGAATAGGAAAAGCTATAGCTATGGAGCTTATTAAAGAGGGAGCTGCTGTAATTTTAAATTACTCTAAAGATGATTTATCCGCAGAAGAAACTTTAAAAGAAATAGAAGCTTTAGGAGGCTATGCTAAGTTATATAAAGGTGATATATCAAATTATGATATATGCAAAAATATGATAGATTTCGTAATAAATACATTTGGGAAAATAGATATACTTATAAATAATGCAGCTATATCTTTTAGGGGATTATTTATGGATTTTTCAGATAGAAATATTAATGATATATTTGGAATAAATGTGTTAGGTGCTATGTATTTAAGTAAAGAAGCTATTCCTCATATGTTAAGTAAAGGAAAAGGAAACATAATTAATATTTCATCTATATGGGGGGAAGCAGGAGCTTCATGTGAAGTTTTATATTCTAGTACAAAAGGGGCAATTAATTTATTTACTAAATCATTAGCTAAAGAAATGGCTCCAATGGGAATAAGAGTTAATGCAATAGCTCCAGGTGTAATAGATACTGAAATGAATTCATTTTTATCTAAAGAAGAAAGAGAAGAGTTAGAAGAGGAAATACCTTTCGGAAGATTTGGGAATACAAGTGAAGTAGCTAAAATGGTAACTTTCTTATGTAGCGACAAATGTGAATACTTAACTGGGCAAGTAATTAAGATAGATGGGGCAATGGTTTAAGTGCTGTCGCACAATTAATAATGAAAGAATGAAAGAATGAAAGAATGAAAGAATGAAAGAATGAAAGAATGAAAGAATGAAAGAATGAAAGAATGAAAGAATGAAAGAATGAAAGAATGAAAGTAAGAGGTAAATAAAAAATCATCAGCTTTTGGCTGATGATTTTTTATTTTCTTGTTTTGCTATGTTTTGAGTATTTTTTATAAGCTTTCTTTATTGCTATTATAATAAATTTAATTAATAGATAAACTGCAAATATGTAAAGAAAACCGTATAGACCATATGCTATATCTGCAAACTCCATATTACCTCTGTTTGTTATTTTTTGCTGAATTTCTATTGCAAATACTATAACTACCATGACAGTTAGAGTATAGATAAAAGAAATTGCAGTAATGCTGTATTTAGAAAGTTTCTTAAAAATAATTTGAGTAAAAGCAAATATTATAATACCTATTAAAGCCATAAATATAAAATGGAGTTGTTTATCATTTAATTGATATCCCGCAATACTTACTATATCCAAGACTTTATCATGTAAATCATTTATAAAGCTTGCTGTTAATTTTAATATTTCAACCATAAGTCTGTCCCCCTCGTAATAAGTTAATGTAATTATAGCATAAAATAACAATAAAACTAACTCTATGGTATAATAGTCTATATTAAGTTAAAAATGAAATAATATAGTTATAGAGTTGTTTAGAAAACAAGGATATAGAATGATAATTATTAATATCAATTTCTCTATCATTGTTATAACACAGGAAAGGAAATAAAATATGGGAAAAATACTAGTGCTAGCAGAAAAACCATCTGTCGGCAGAGATATTGCAAAAGTTTTAAAATCTAATATAAATAAGGGAGCTTATATAGAAGGAAATAAATATGTTATAACTTGGGCTTTAGGACATTTAGTTGGATTACAAGATCCAGAAAGTTATGATGAAAAATATAAACATTGGAGTATGGAAACTCTTCCGATGTTACCTAAAAATATGAAGTTAACAGTTTTAAAGAAAACATCAAAGCAGTTTTACGAAGTTAAAAAGCTTTTAACTAGAAATGATATAGAAGAAATAGTAATCGCAACTGATGCTGGACGTGAAGGAGAACTAGTTGCCAGATGGATAATAGAAAAAGCAGGAGTTAAAAAGCCTATTAAAAGACTTTGGATTTCTTCACAAACTGATAAAGCAATACTTGAAGGTTTTAGAAACTTAAAATCAGGTAGTGAATATGAAAATTTATATAAGGCTGCTGTATGTAGAGCAGAGGCTGATTGGATAGTTGGACTAAATGCTACAAGAGCCTTAACTTGCAAATACAATGCACAACTTTCAGCAGGAAGGGTTCAATCTCCAACTTTAGCTATGATAGTTAATAGGGAAGAGGAAATTAAGAATTTTAAACCTAAGACTTTTTATACTATAAATGCAAAAAATAAGGATATTAATTTTCAATGGACTAATAAGGATAATAATTTAAGGATATTTGATGAAGAATTTGCAAATAAAATAGTTAATAAAATAAAAGATAAAGATGCAAAAATAGTTTCAGTAACAGAAACTCCTAAGAAAAAGTTCTCACCAGCTCTTTATGATTTAACAGAGCTTCAAAGAGATGCTAACAAGATTTGGGGGTATTCTGCAAAACAAACATTATCTATAATGCAAAGACTTTATGAAAATCATAAAATACTTACTTATCCAAGAACAGATTCAAGATATATATCTACAGATATAGTTGGTACTATTCCTGAAAGACTTAAGGCTATAAATATTGGAGAATATAGACTGGCAGCTTCTGAAATACTTAAAAATAAAATTAATGCAAATAAGAGCTTTGTAGATAATAGTAAGGTTAGTGATCACCATGCTATAATTCCAACAGAACAAAAGCCTAACTTAAGTAATTTAAGTTCTGAAGAAAGACATATATATGATCTTGTTATTAAAAGATTTTTAAGTGTATTAATGCCACCTTTTGAATATATACAAACTAATATAAAAGCAGATATCAATGGAGAAATATTTGTTGCTAAAGGAAAAGTAATAAAGTCAAAGGGATGGAAATCCTTATATGATAAGGATCATTCAGAAGAAGATTCAAAGGATGATGATTTAAAAGATCAAGTTCTTCCAAAAATTAGTGAAGGTGATTTAATAAATATTACTAAGATTGAACTTAATAAGGGAGAAACTAAACCACCTGCTAGATTTAATGAGGGAACACTTTTATCAGCTATGGAAAATCCTCAAAAATATGTAAATGTAAATAAGGAAGCAGCTAAGACATTAAATGAAACAGGTGGACTTGGAACAGTTGCAACAAGAGCAGATATAATTGAAAAATTATTTAATTCCTTTGTTATTGAGAAAAAGGGAAAAGAAATAGTACCAACATCTAAAGGAAAGCAATTAATAGATTTAGTACCTAATGAACTTAAGTCTCCATTATTAACTGCAAAGTGGGAAAGTAGACTTGATGGAATTAGTAAGGGAAAAGATAATCCGAATGCCTTTATTAAAGAAATGAGAAATTATGCAATAGCTTTAGTAGAAGCAGTTAAAACTGATAATAGCAAATTTGTTCACGATAATAAAACAGGAAAAAAATGTCCTAACTGCGGAAAGTATCTTTTAGAAGTAAAAGGTAAAAATGGAGTTATGAATGTATGCCAAGATAGAGAATGTGGATATAGAGAAAGTGTAAGTAGAACTACTAATGCTAGATGCCCTGAATGTAAGAAAAAGTTGGAAGTTAGAGGCCAAGGAGATGGAAAGATATATGTTTGCACAGGTGTAAATTGTAACTTTAGAGAAAAGGCTTCACAATTTGAAAAGAGATTTGATAAAAAAGGTAAAGTAGATAAAAGAGAAGTAAATAATATGATGAAAAAGATGAAAAAGGAAGCAGAAGAGTTTAATAATAACCCTTTTGCAGACCTTTTAGGTAAGATGAATTTAAAAGACTAATATAATAATTAGATAGGGAAAGGAACGAGTGTTTTTACTTGTTCCTTTTGTCTTTTTTAAAGGAAATAGAAGTTATTTGACTTAAAATCAAAATATATTTAGCATCCAATATTTGGTATAATTTTTATATTAAATATGGGAGGCGCAGTATGGATGAAATGATTTTGCTTGGAATTAAAGTAGTAGCAATAATCCTAGGAGTAATAATTTTATTTTGGATTATAGGCTTTAGGATAGTTCCAAATGACAAGGTGGGTATTGTTGAAAAGTGGTGGTCTGCAAAAGGATCATTAAATGAACAAATAATTGCACTAAAAGGAGAGGCTGGATATCAGCCTGCATTACTAAGGGGTGGTATTCATTTTAGGACTCCATTTGTATATAAAGTTCATGTAGTTCCTTTAGTAACAATACCTCAAGGAAAAATTGCATATGTATTTGCAAGAGATGGTAAGCCTTTAGAAGCAACTCAAACTTTGGGAAAAGTAGTTAAAGAGGGGAATAATTTTCAGGATGTAAGAGGATTCTTAGAAAATGGTGGTCAAAAAGGACCGCAAAGGGGAATAATAAGAGAAGGTACTTATGCTTTTAACCTTGCACAATTTGTAATTATTACAGAAAATAAAACTTATTATTTAAAGATGGGTAATAAACAGGAGTTAGATACTATTTCAACTATGTCTAGATTAATTGCTGAAAGAAGAGGATTTGAACCAGTAATAATTGAAGGTAATAGCGATTTAGTAGGAATAGTAACAGTCCATGATGGGCAATCACTAGGATCAGAAAATATAATATGTCCTATAGTTGGCGATAATCATAATGATGAAAATTACCATAATAATTTTCAAGATATTGATGCATTTTTAAGAGCAGGTGGATATAGAGGTAGACAATATCAAGTTTTAGCAGATGGAACCTACTTTATTAATAGGTTATTTGCTACAGTAGAGTATATTCCTAAAATAATTATTCCAGTTGGATTTGTAGGAGTAGTTGTTTCGTATACAGGATCAAAAGGTGAAGATTTTTCAGGGATTGATTACAAGCATGGAGAATTAGTTAAGAAAGGTTATAGGGGAGTTTGGAATGAAGCGTTAATGCCAGGTAAATATGCTTTCAACACATATGCAGGTAATATAATTAAAGTTCCAACAACCAATGTTATCTTGAAGTGGATTAGTAATCAAATTGGTAGTCATAAATATGATGAAAATCTTAAAGAAGTAAATTTAATTACTAAGGATGCTTTTGAACCAACCTTACCACTATCAGTAGTATTCCATATAGACTATAGAAAAGCACCTCTTGTAATTCAAAGATTTGGTGATATAAAGATGTTAGTCGATCAAACATTAGATCCTATGGTATCTGCATATTTTAAAAATATTGGACAAACTAAAACTTTAATAGAATTGATACAACAAAGAAATGAAATTCAAGCTCAAAGTTCATTAGAAATGCAAGGGAAATTTAATCATTATAATTTAGAATTAGAAGAAGTATTAATAGGAACTCCTGGAAGTTCTAAGGCTGATACAAATATTGAGACAATATTAACTCAGTTAAGAAGTAGACAAATTGCAAAAGAACAGCTTGAAACTTATGAAACACAACAAAGGGCTGCTGAGAAAGAAAAAGAACTTAGAGAAGCAGAAGCCATTGCAAAACAACAAACTACTTTAACTGAATCAGATATTAATATTAAGATTCAAGAAAATCAAGGTAAAGCTGAACTTATGAAGGCTAAACAAGATGCTGAAAAAATTCAAAATCTTTCTGAAGCAGAAGCTTATAAGGTGAAAAAGCAATCTGAAGCAGAAGCCTTTAAAATTAAGATAACGGCAGAAGCAGATGCTGATAGAGAAGCAAGAGTTGGTATATCAAAAGCTATAGCAGCAAAAGAGCAAGTAAATGCTTACGGAGGACCACAATACAAGGTTATTAATGATGTTATGACTTCATTTACAAATGCAATTAAGGAAGGCAAGATTGATATAGTTCCAAGAACTCTTATAAATACTGGAACAGAAGGAGAAGGTAAGGGAGCAAATGCTGTTGAGTCTTTAGTTATGCTTTTACTTAGTGAAAAATTAACTGAACTTGGCGAGAATAAATCAATTGAGGAATCAGCAGATATATTAAAAATAAAAGAAGAAATAATGAATAATTTAAAGGAAAAGAAACCTACAGAATCAGAAATAAATTAGTAAACAAAAATGAACTATATTTTTTTATAGTTCATTTTTTTATTAATAATATATAGATAACAAGCATAGAATTTATTAAAACATAACATAAGGATTAAAGAGTAAGTTATAAGGGGAGGAGGGATTAGCATGCAGAAATTAGGAGAAATAATTAGCTTGGATGACAATTTATTTGTTATAAATGGAATAAAAAAGTTTATTGAGGATTATGAAGAAGATAAAATAGAATTTTCTTTAAGAGAAAGTGTTAATATAAAAAGAAAATATGAATCCAAAAAGAAAACTATAAGGTTTATAAAAGAAAAAAGGAAAGAGTATAAAGAAAAGATTTTGGTAATAGAAAGCAATATCACCTTACTAAATAATACTTTAAATGGATTGGAGATTGAGAAGAATTTACGAGTTGAGAAAGTTGAAAAAAATAATGAAATTAATGATAATTTAAAAGAAAAATTAGATGATATTATTGGGGCGATTTCAGAGAATAAAAGAATAATAGATTACGAAAAAAATAGTTCTTATGAATTTATCATAGCTTATGTTCATTATCTTCCATAAATCCTTAATTCCTGATACTATTTCATCTACA
>NZ_JASCQJ010000052.1:0-21884 GCF_033043255.1 Clostridium lamae
TCCATAAATACCCTTTTTTAATTAAGAATAAATCCTTTTTAATATTATAATAATATTAAGAATTTTTCAATATTAACCTCTCTAATATTATCTAAATAATAACAGATTTTAATACTTTTTCTAATATTATTATATCTTAATTAATATTATTTTGTTATAAAATTAATAAAGAAATAAAAACATGAAGTTCATGAATATTTAGCTTATAAATACTATATAAACTAATGAAAAAAGGAGCTTATCGAATAAGCATCCTTCCACTCCCTAAGCCTCTCTGTCACACTAGGTGAAGATATATCATTTACATTAATCCAATCTGCGCCTAATTCTGCATCAGTTAAATGTATAAGTTCTCTGATACACTTATGCTCTTTAACCTAATTTGTGAATCAACCTATAGATTTATTTATTATTAACCTTTATTAATATAGTATTATTTTTAATAAAAAAATCCCACAAACCAAAGTTTGTGAGATTTTTGAACATCCAAATATTATCTCTTTGAGAATTGTGGAGCTCTTCTTGCTTTCTTAAGACCGTATTTCTTTCTTTCTTTCATTCTTGGGTCTCTAGTTACAAATCCAGCTTTCTTTAATTCTGACTTTAAGTTTTCGTCAGATTTTATTAAAGCTCTAGTTATTCCATGTCTTATTGCTCCAGCTTGACCTGTGAATCCACCACCATGAACGTTAACTAATACGTCGAATCTGTCCTTAGTTTCAGTTAAAACTAATGGTTGATTTACTATCATTCTTAAAGTTTCTAATCCGAAATAGTTTTCGATTTCTCTGTTATTTATAACAACTTTACCATTTCCAGGTACAAGTCTAACTCTTGCTATTGATTTTTTTCTTCTTCCAGTTCCCATGTATTGAACTTTTGCCATTTTTTATTCCTCCTCCCGAGCATGTATTAGTACTTTAATTCAAGTACTTCTGGTTTTTGAGCATCATGTCCGTGCTCAGCACCTCTGTATACTTTTAGCTTCTTAAGCATTTTTCTTCCTAAAACACCTGTTGGAAGCATTCTTCTTACAGCTTCTTCGAAAGCGAATTCAGGCTTCTTAGCTAATACTTCTCTATATGGAGTTTCCTTTAATCCACCTGGATATAAGCTATGCTTTCTCATTAATTTTTGATCTAACTTCTTACCAGTTAAAACAACTTTTTCAGCATTGATTACGATAACGAAATCTCCGCAGTCAACATTTGGTGTAAATGTTGGCTTATTTTTTCCTCTTAAAATTGAAGCAACTTGGCTAGCAACTCTTCCTAGTGGCTTACCAGCAGCATCAACAACATACCATTTTCTTTCAACTTCTTGCGCCTTAGCGATGTATGATTTCATGTTTTTCCCTCCCTGAACTTACATTTGTGCTTTACTTCTTTTTAAGTACTGCTTTTATGTCAAGACCCGGGGCTAGTGGATCTTATATACATAAATAATTCTAACAAACAAACTTATTATAATACACGCACACGGGTGTGTCAATATATTTTATCCTATTATTTGAATTAATTTAATAAATTTTAATAATAAACTTTTTCCAGTACTAATCCTGTTGCAGGTACGCATATTCCAGCATTTTCCCTTTGTTTGTTAGCTATAATATTTTTAATTTCATTTGGCTTAATTTTATGTGAGCCAGCCATAATTAATGTTCCAACTATTATTCTAACCATATTATATAAAAACCCATCACCTGTTACGTAGATTTTTATTATATTATCATTTTCTTCTATGTATAGCTCCGATATTGTCCTTATTGTTGTCTTAACTGAACTACCACTAGTTTTAAATGCTACAAAATCATGAGTACCTATAAAATACTTACATGCCTCCTTCATAGCTTCTAAATCTAATTTACGTTTTACATGATATAGATAACTTCTATCTATTGCTGAAGGTACATCTCTATTTAATATAGAATAAGAATAGGTTTTCCCCCTTGCATTATATCTTGCATGAAATTCTTCATTCACTTCTTCAGATTTTAGGATCACAATATCCTCAGGTAGTTTATGATTAATAGCTTCTCTATATTTATTTGCTGGTATTTTGTTATTAGTTTTAAAATTAGCTATAAATCCTTTAGCATGAACGCCAGCATCAGTCCTAGAACTTCCTGTAACCTCTATATCTTCATTAGTTAATGATCTTATAGCCTCTTCTATTGTCCCTTGTATAGTTTTGCCTACTTTTTGCTTTTGCCATCCTAAATAATTTGTTCCATCATATTCTATAGTCAGCTTAATATTCCTCATACTGTATCACCTTTATTTAATTATTATAAGGCAAATCTTATAACAAAACTTCCTATGATCAATATTGAAAATATAGCAAACGCAATAGCATCTTTATTAGAGAACTTTAATTCTTTCATTCTTGTTCTTCCTGTTCCACCTCTATATGCCCTAGCCTCCATTGCCATAGCCAGTTCATCAGCTCTTCTAAAAGAACTTATAAATAGAGGAATTAATAAAGGTATTAAACTCTTTGCCTTTTGTATTAATCCACCACTTTCAAAATCTGCACCTCTTGCCTTTTGCGCCATCATTATCTTATCAGTTTCATCCATTAAAGTAGGAATAAATCTTAACGCAATTGTCATCATCATAGCAAGCTCATGTGCAATTTCTTTCCCAATTGGTCTAAGTAATCTTTCTATCCCATCTGTCAGTTCAATTGGTGATGTTGTTAAAGTTAATACTGATGTTCCCATAATTAAGAAAATAAGTCTTAGTGCCATAAACCCTGCGGTTCTAAGACCTTCAGTATATATTTTTATGAATCCCAGTTCAAATATTAATGTATCTGCTGTTCCTTTAATCATAAATATATTTAAAACTGCTGTAAAAATTATAAGAAAGAATACGGGTTTTAATCCCTTATATAGATATCTTGGTGGCAATTTAGCAGCATACACTGTTAAAGCTAAAAATCCAACTATTAATACATATCCAATAAATTTATCAACCACAAATAGAGAGACAATAAATAAAATAGATAATAATATTTTAGTCCTAGGATCCAGTTTATGAACAAAGGTTTCACCTGGTATATATTGACCTATAGTTATATCTTTTATCATTTTGATCCTCCTAACTTCTATCTTCCTTTAAAATTCTTAATAACTCTTGCTTGCCTTGGCTAATAGTATATACTTCATCTGACACATCGAATCCTTTTTCTTTTAGAGCTCTCATAAGGTACGTTACTTGTGGTACTGCAAGACCTATTTTCTCTAATGTATCAACTTGCTTAAACACCTTACCTGGTGTTCCTTCTAAAGCCACTTTTCCACTATTCATAACTATTATTCTCTTAGCGAGTTTTCCTACATCCTCCATACTATGACTAACTAATACAATCGTCATCTTATATTCTTCATGTAATTTCTTTATTTGCTCCAAAATATCATCTCTTCCTTTTGGATCTAATCCCGCTGTAGGTTCATCTAATATGAGCACTTTTGGCTCCATAGCAATTACACCAGCTATTGCTACTCTTCTTTTTTGTCCTCCACTTAGATCAAAAGGAGACTTATTTTTATAAATTTCATAATCTAGTCCAACCATTCTCATGGCAGTTTTTACTCTTCTCGTAATTTCTTCTTGTTGTAGACCTAAATTTCTTGGTCCATATTCTATATCTTTTTCAATAGTTTCCTCAAATAATTGATATTCCGGGTATTGAAAAACTAACCCTACTTTCTTTCTTATATCAGTAAGCTTAACTCCTTCTTTAGTTATATCTTCTCCATCGACTATTATTCTACCTGATGTTGGCTTAAGTAAACCGTTCATATGCTGAATTAATGTTGACTTTCCAGAACCAGTATGACCAATAAGTGCAACAAATTCGCCATTATCAATTTCTATATTCACATTATCTAAAGCCACTTTTTCAAAAGGTGACTTCTTCATATAAACATGTACTAAATTTTCTATTTTAATTGACATATAACATTCACCATCTCATCTACATTTAAAATATTTGTATCAATATCTACCCCGCTATTTCTTAATTCATAGCATAGTTCTGTAACCTGAGGTACATCTAATCCTATTTCTTTCATTTCTTTAACATTAGAAAATACTTCTCTTGGCTTTCCTTCTAAAATTATTTTCCCATCATCCATTACAATAACTCTATCTGCCTGAGCAGCCTCATCCATATAATGAGTTATAAGTACTATAGTGATTCCATAATTTTTATTTATTTCTTTTATATTTTCTAAAACTTCTTTTCTCCCTGATGGATCTAACATGGCTGTTGGTTCATCAAATATTATACATTCTGGCTTCATAGCTAATATTCCAGCTATAGCAATTCTTTGTTTCTGCCCTCCAGAAAGTAAATGTGGTGCATGCCTTCTATACTCGTACATCCCCACTTTTTTTAAACTCTCATCTACTCTTTTTCTTATTTCCTGTGGTGACACTCCTAAGTTTTCCGGCCCAAAGGCAACATCTTCTTCAACTATTGTAGCTACTAATTGATTGTCAGGATTTTGAAACACCATACCTGCCTTTGATCTAATTTCCCATACGTTTTTTGCATCTAAAGTATCTAATCCATCTACTATAACAGTTCCTTCAGAAGGTACTAAAAGAGCATTCATATGCTTCGCAATTGTTGATTTTCCAGATCCATTATGACCTAAGATTACTAGAAATTCTCCTTTTTCAACCTCAAAACTCACTTCATTAACAGCATATCTTTCTTCTTCTCCCTCATTTGCTCTATATTTAAAAGATACATTATTACATTTAATCATTGCTTCTTCCATAATATAGCCCTCCTCATATCGCTTATCACTAATTAAATATTATATAAAATCTTAATAAGTGTATATACATTAGCATAAGAATATTATAATATACATTTCTTTAATTACAATTACTTTAAATATAAATTTTTAAGTTCTTATATAGTATTTAATAATCCTGTATATAAATTCATTTTTTATATGCAAAAATGGGGACTAAGTCTTATCACTTAATCCCCCTATATATTATACTAATTCAAGTATAACAACTTCTGCTCCGTCCCCTCTTCTTGGGCCTTTTTTGTACATTCTAGTGTATCCACCGTTTCTTTCAGCGTACTTTGGAGCAACATTGTCAAATAGGTTTTGAACTACTTCTTCTTCATGAACAAAAGCTAAAACTTGTCTTCTAGCGTGAAGGTCACCTCTTTTTGCTAAAGTGATCATCTTTTCAGCTAACTTTCTAGTTTCTTTTGCTCTTGTTTCAGTTGTTTCTATTTTACCATGCTTTAAAAAGCTTGTAACAAGGCTTCTTAACATAGCTCTTCTTTGGTCAGTAGGACGACCTAATTTACGATAACCTGCCATATGGATTTACCTCCTTACTCATCGTTTAGTCTTAATCCTAAGCCTAATTCCTTAAGCTTTCTTTCGACTTCCTCTAAAGATTTCTTTCCTAGATTTCTTACTTTCATCATGTCATCCATTGATTTTCCAGCAAGCTCTTGAACTGTATTTATTCCAGCTCTCTTTAAACAGTTATATGATCTAACTGATAAATCTAGCTCTTCAACAGTCATTTCTAGTACTTTTTCTTTCTTATCTTCTTCTTTTTCTATCATAATCTCTACATCATTAGTACTATCTCCTAATGACATAAATAACTTGAAATGTTCTATAAGAATTTTTGCAGATAAGCTTATCGCTTCATCTATTTTAATAGTTCCATTAGTCCAGATCTCTAAAGTTAACTTATCGTAGTCAGTAATTTGACCTACTCTCGTATTTTCAACAGTAAAGTTAACTCTCTTAACTGGTGTATAAATTGAGTCAACAGCAATAGCTGATAATGGAAGATCTTCACTCTTATTTTTATTTTGAGTAACATATCCTCTTCCTCTGTTAACAGTTATTTCCATATATAACTTACCATTATCATCTAATGTAGCAATATGAAGATCCTTGCTAACAACCTCAACATCTCCATCAGTCTTTATATCTGCACCTGTAACTACTCCAGGTCCTTGAGCATCTATATATATTGTCTTAGGACCTTCACCATTCATTATTAATGCTAAAGATTTAATGTTTAGTATTATTTCTGTAACATCTTCCTTAACACCTTGTACAGTTGAAAATTCATGTAGTACTCCATCAATTTTAACTGATGTTGGAGCTGCACCTGGAAGTGATGATAAAAGTATTCTTCTTAGAGCATTTCCAAGAGTTATACCATATCCTCTTTCTAATGGTTCAACTACATATTTACCATAAGTACCATTTTCATTTGCTTCTATACATTCAATTACTGGCTTTTCTATTTCTAACATGTACAAACCCTCCTTAATATATTAAATGGCAACATTATTCTGAGGGCAATTGCTTATATATTTGTATTGTAAGATAAATCTTAACAATACAAATATTAAACTATTACTTGCTGTATAACTCAACGATAAGAGTTTCATTAACTGGAACGTCAATGTCTTCTCTTGCTGGCTCAGCAATTACTTTACCTGAATAATTTTCAACATTTGCTTCTAACCATTTTGGTAATGTCTTTGGATTTTCAATAAATGTCTTGAATTTTTCAGTTCCTCTGCTCTTTTCTGAAACTAATATTTCATCATTAACAGAAACCTTGAATGAAGGAATATCAACTTTCTTACCATTTACTAAGAAATGTCCATGAGTAACTAATTGTCTAGCTTCAGCTCTTGAAGCACCATAACCTAATTTATAAACAACGTTATCTAGTCTCATTTCTAGTAACTTAAGTAAGTTTTCACCTGTAATACCTTTCATATGATCAGCCTTTTCGTAATAAGTTCTGAATTGGCCTTCTAATACTCCGTATATTCTTCTAGCTTTTTGCTTTTCTCTTAATTGTACTCCGTAGTTAGATAGCTTTTTCTTTGCTGCTCCATGTTGTCCTGGTGCATAGCTTCTTCTAACAAAAGCACATTTATCTGTATAACATCTATCCCCTTTAAGGAATAACTTCATACCTTCTCTTCTACATAATCTACATGTAGCTCCAGTATATCTTGCCATTAATTACACCTCCTATATGAATACTAGACTCTTCTTCTCTTTGGTGGTCTACATCCGTTGTGTGGGATTGGAGTAACGTCTTTAATTAGTGTTACTTCTAATCCTGCCGCTTGTAAAGATCTGATTGCTGCTTCTCTACCAGCACCAGGTCCCTTTACATATACTTCTATACTCTTTAATCCATGTTCCATAGCTGCTTTAGCTGCTGTTTCTGCTGCCATTTGAGCTGCATATGGAGTACTTTTTCTTGATCCTCTGAAGCCTAGAGCTCCTGCACTTGACCATGATAAAGCGTTTCCTACTGCATCAGTTAAAGTAACTATTGAGTTATTGAAAGTTGATTTGATGTGTGCAGCACCATGCTCAACATTCTTTCTCTCTTTTCTTCTTCTAGTCTTCTTAACTTTTTGAGCCATCGAATTACCTCCTCACTACTTCTTCTTATTTGCGATAGTTTTCTTTGGACCTTTTCTAGTTCTAGCATTAGTCTTAGTCTTTTGACCTCTAACTGGAAGACCTTTTCTATGTCTTATTCCTCTATAACATCCAATTTCTACTAATCTTTTAATATTTAATGCAACTTCTCTTCTTAAGTCACCTTCAATTGTTAAAGTTTTTACGTATTCTCTTATCTTTGTTACTTCTTCTTCTGTAAGATCTTTAACTCTTGTATCAGGATTTACTCCTGTTTGTGCTAAAATCTTATGTGAAGTAGAAAGTCCTATACCGTATATATATGTTAGACCTATTTCAACTCTTTTTTCTCTTGGTAGGTCTACTCCTGAAATTCTTGCCATTAAAACTTACACCTCCTGATATTGAAATGCATACAACTTTAATTATATGTGTATATTTATATAATTAAATCCTAGGTCAGTAGAGCAATTCTCTACTGTCAGCCGCACCTAAAATTTATCTACTTAATTAAATGCCTATATAATCATATTTGACTTTAAGTGAAAAGTCAATACAGTTTACATAGTTAAACTATACTTTTTTTGCCTATACTTTGATTGTATTAGCCTTGTTTTTGCTTGTGCTTAGGATTTTCACAGATAACCATTACTTTTCCTTTTCTTCTTATAATCTTGCACTTTTCGCAAATAGGCTTAACTGATGGTCTTACTTTCATCGCTAACCCTCCTTGTAATACTTAGTGGTATTTTCCACTTTAATTATTTAGCTCTCCATGTAATTCTACCTCTTGTTAAATCATATGGAGAAAGTTCTATCGTAACCTTATCTCCTGGTAGAATTCTTATGAAGTTCATTCTTAATTTTCCTGAAATATGTGCTAGAATCTTGTGACCACTCTCTAGTTCCACTTGGAACATAGCATTTGGTAGTGCTTCTAGTACAGTACCTTGCATTTCTATTACATCATCTTTTGACATAAGGTAATCAACCCTCCTTAACAATGCCTTTAAGTTTTAGAAATCTTTTTATTTTTAAATCAGTACCTCTATCCTTTGAAATGATAGATTCTTTAATCTCATCATCTACATCCTCTAAAACATTTATATGTTTTAAGTTTTTATTTTTAGGCATCTGAACTGTTTTAGTGCTCCCATTACTAAGAATTACATAATTATCACTTAAATGCCCTATTATAACATATAAATGACCTTTATCTCTTCCTCTTTTTGAAAGAACCACTTTCCCAATTAAGTCATTGTTTTGCAAACTTTTCACCTCAATGATTACCTTAGCCATAAATCTACAAGCCACCTTTTGGTATCATGCGAATTTATAACTAAGCAACACTTATCTAATCAGTGTTAATATTTCGGGTCCATCTGGTAAAATTACAATAGTGTTTTCGTAGTGTGCAGATAGACTTCCATCACTAGTTACTACAGTCCAATCATTACTTAATGTTTTAACTTTATAGTTCCCTATATTAACCATAGGTTCAATTGCCAAAGTCATTCCCTCTACTAATTTTGGTCCCCTTCCAGGTCGACCATAGTTAGGTACATCTGGATCTTCGTGTACAACTCTACCTATACCGTGTCCTACGAAATCTCTTACTACAGAAAAGCCCGAGGCTTCAACGTAGCTTTGTATTTCATGTGATATATCAGTAAGCCTGTTACCAACCTTTGCATATTCAATACCCTTGAAAAAGCTTTCTCTTGTTACATTAATTAACCTTTCAGCTTCTTCACTTATATTTCCTACACCAAAGGTTCTTGCAGCATCACCGTGAAAGCCATTTATGTTAGCTCCACAGTCTACACTGATAATATCTCCATCTTTTAATACATAACCTCCTGGGATCCCATGAACTACTTGCTCGTTAACAGATATACATAGTGAAGCTGGAAAACCATACAGCCCTTTAAATGAAGGCTTTGCTCCATGCTTAGTTATAAATTCTTCTGCTATCCTGTCTAATTCAGCAGTAGTTATTCCTGGTCTTACTTTTTCCTCAATTAATGATAATGTTTCTGCTACTATTTTACCTGCTGCTCTCATAAGGTCTATCTCTTTGTTGTTTTTAATGATAATCATTATTTAACACTCCCTAAGATACTACAGATACCTTCGAATACTTCATTAATAGCTTTTGTTCCATCTACAATTGAAAGTAAGTTTCTTTCTTTATAAAAATCAATCAGTGGTTGTGTTTGTTTCTCATACACATCAAGTCTTTCAGACACAGTTTCTTCTGTATCATCTTTTCTTTGGATTATATCACTTCCACAAACATCACATTTACCTGCTATCTTTGATGGATTGAACTTTATATGATAGCTAGCCCCACATGATGGACATACTCTTCTACCTGTCATTCTTTCTAAAATAAATCCCGTAGGTACCTCGATCAACAGAGCTGTATCAAGGGATTCATTCCTATTAAGAAGGAAATCTTGAAGTGCTTCTGCTTGTTGAACTGTCCTTGGAAAGCCATCTAATAAATATCCATTCGTGCAGTCATCTTGTTGTAACCTGTCTTTTACCATATTAATAGTAACTTCATCTGGTACTAACTGTCCTTTATCGATGTGCTTCTTAGCTTCTATTCCTAAAGGAGTATTTTCAGAAATATTTTTTCTAAATATATCTCCAGTAGAAATATGTGGTATTGAGTATCTATTACTAATTGATTTTGCCTGTGTTCCCTTACCTGCTCCAGGAGGACCTAATAATACTATCTTCACGGGCATCATCTCCATTATTAATCTATTTTAAGAATCCTTGATAATGTCTCATTACTAATTGTGAATCTAATTGTCTTGAGAAATCAAGTCCAACACCAACCATAATTAATAATGATGTTCCACCAAATTGAATTCCTTGTAATTGTGAATTTGAAATTAATATTGGTAGTATTGCTAGTAAAGCAGCAAATACTCCTCCAATTAAAGATACTTTTGTAAGTACTTTTTCAAAATACTTTTCTGTTGCTTCCCCTGGTCTTATTCCTGGTACAAATCCAGCTGACTTATGAAGATTTTCTGCCATTTCATCAGGTTTAAATGTGATTTGCGTATAGAACCAAGTAAAGAATATAGTTAATACTGAATAAGCAACTGGATACATCCATGTAGTCTCATTGAATATACTATACTTACTTGTCACAACACTTTGCACCCAAACTACATTCGGGAAGAATTCTGCAATTGTTTTAGGGAACATCATAACTGACATAGCAAAAATTATTGCTATAACAGCTGACCCTATTATGCTTAAAGGAATATGAGTGCTTTGGCCTCTCATAACCTTAGATCCAACAGCTTTACCAGCATATTGAACTGGTATTCTTCTTTCTGCTAATGAGAAGAATATTACAATACATAATAACAAAATTGCAGCAGCAACAAATAATAAAATTCCTATTATAGAAATTTTTCCTTGATCCTTTAATGTAAATAATGACATTAAAGTTGTCGGTAACTGCGATACTATATTTACAAATATTAGTATGGATATACCATTACCAAATCCTTTAGAGGTAATCTGATCACCTAACCACATACAGAAAGTTGAACCTGCTACTAAAGCTACTAATATAACAATAATATCAGCCCATCCCATTCCAATTGTAGCTCCTCTAGCTGCAACCATACTATAAGTACCAAAAGCAAGAATAAATCCTATTACTATCGATAAAATTCTTGTAATCTTTTGTATTTTCTTTCTTCCTTCTTCGCCTTCTTTTGAAAGTTGTTCTAATGAAGGAATTGCTATAGTTAATAATTGAACTATTATAGAAGCATTAATATATGGTGTTACACTTAAAGCAAATATACTAAACTGACTAAATGCTCCACCTGATATTAGATCATAAAAACTAAATATAGTTCCACTACCTGCTAAACTCTTTAAAACATCTGTGCTAATTCCAGGAACAGGAATATGTGTTCCTATCCTGAAAATTGCAACTAAAAATATAGTCCATAAAAATCTCTTTTTTAATTCGGGAACCTTCCAGGCATTACGTAGGGTTGATAGCATACTAAATCACCTCAACTTTTCCTCCAGCTGATTCAATCTTTTCAGCCGCAGATTTTGAGAACTTACATCCTTTAACAGTAAGGCTCTTCTCTAGTGTGCCGTTTCCTAAAATCTTAACTCCATCTTTTACTTTACTTATAACTCTTCTTTCAAGTAAAACTTCTGGTGTTATTTCAGTTCCATTTTCAAATATATTTAATCTATCAACATTAATGCTTACATATTGCTTAGCAAATATATTTGTGAAGCCTCTCTTAGGAAGTCTTCTATATAGTGGCATTTGACCTCCTTCAAATCCTGGTCTAACTCCACCACCTGATCTAGCCTTTTGGCCTTTTTCACCTTTTCCAGCATTTCTACCTAATCCTGAACCAGTACCTCTACCAACTCTCTTAGGAGCTTTTTTACTTCCAGCTGCTGGTTTTAATTCATGAAGTTTCATTACTTAATGCACCTCCTCTTACTAAACTTCTTCTACTTTTAGTAGATAGTCAACTTTGTTAATCATTCCTCTGATTTGAGGAGTTTCTTCATGTTCTACTGTCTTACCAATCTTTTTTAGTCCAAGGGCATGTGCAGTAGCAATATGGTCTTTTTTTCTTCCAATTAAACTCTTAACAAGAGTAACTTTAATTTTTGCCATTGCTTTTCCCTCCTAACCTAAAATTTCTTCTACAGTTTTGCCTCTTAACTTAGCTATATCTTCAGCTGTTCTTAAGTTTGCTAAACCGTTAATTGTAGCATTTACCATGTTTTTTGGATTGTTTGAACCTAATGATTTAGCTCTAACATCCTTTAATCCTGCTAATTCTAATACTGATCTAGCTGGACCTCCAGCGATAACTCCTGTACCTTCTTTAGCTGGCATTATAAGAACTTTACCAGTTCCGAACTTTCCATATATTTGATGAGGAACAGTTGTTCCAACTATAGCAACACTTACTAAATGTTTCTTAGCGTCTTCTATTCCTTTTTTAATTGCTTCTGGGATTTCTATTGACTTGCCCATTCCAACGCCTACGTGTCCGTTTTCGTCACCTACAACTACTAAAGCGCTGAATCTGAAGTTTCTACCACCCTTAACAACCTTAGTTACTCTGTTTATGTTAACAACCTTTTCCTTAAGGTCTAGTGTGCTAGGATCGATTCTCATGTATTTCCCTCCTCGTTTATTAGAATTTTAAGCCTGCTTCTCTAGCAGCTTCAGCTAAAGTTTGAACTCTTCCGTGATATACGTATCCACCTCTATCGAATACTACATCTGAGATTCCCTTTTCTAAAGCTTTTTTAGCTATTAATTCACCAACTAATTTTGCTGCTTCTTTGTTTCCGCCAACCTTAACGTCAACAGCTTTATCTAAGCTTGAAGCTGAAACTAATGTTACTGAATTAACATCATCTATAATTTGAGCATATATATTTTTTTCACTTCTATATACTGAAAGTCTTGGTCTTTCAGGAGTACCAGAAATTTTCTTACGTACTCTTAGGTGACGTCTTTCTCTACTAGCTTTTCTGTCTACCTTTTTAAACATAAAGGCTTCACTCCTTTCTATTATTTCTTACCAGTTTTACCTTCTTTACGTCTGATTACTTCATTATCATACTTAATTCCCTTACCTTTATATGGTTCAGGTTTTCTCCATGATCTTATATCAGCCGCAGCAGCTCCAACTTTTTCCTTGTCTATTCCTTTAACAATAACTTTTGTTGCAGCTGGAGTTTCGAAAGTAATACCATCTATTGGTTCTATTTCAACTGGATGTGAATATCCTAAGTTCATTACAAGTTTCTTTCCTTGTAATTGAGCTCTGTAACCAACACCGATTAATTCTAAGCTCTTTTCAAATCCTTTTTCAACTCCGATTATCATGTTGTTGATTAATGCTCTAGTTAATCCGTGAAGAGCTCTATGCTCTTTTTGATCGCTAGGTCTAGTAACAACAACTTGGTTATTTTCAACTGCTATATTCATGTCTTTGCTCATAGCTTTAACAAGTTCGCCCTTTGGACCCTTAACTGAAACAACATTATCTGCTGAAACAGCTACAGTTACGCCTGCAGGTATAGTTATAGGCAATCTACCTACTCTTGACATAATCGCACCTCCTGTTTTACTTGTTCGTATATATGTTAATCTAGTTACTTTCTAATTTGGAACTACCAAACGTAGCAAACTACTTCTCCGCCTAATCCAGCTTTTCTAGCTTCTCTATCAACTAATAATCCAGTTGATGTTGAGATAATCGCTATACCTAGTCCGCTTAATACCTTTGGAATTTCATCTTTCTTGCAGTAAACTCTTAATCCTGGTTTAGAAATTCTCTTAATACCAGTTATAACTCTCTCTTTATCTGCACCATACTTAAGAGATATTCTTAACATTGGAACAACACCATCGTTATATTCCTCTAATTCTTTAATGTATCCCTCTTGTAATAATATATTTGCAATAGCCTTCTTCACGTTTGATGAAGGAACTTCTACTACTTCATGTCTTACAGCATTTGCGTTTCTAATACGAGTTAGCAAATCTGCGATAGGATCTGTCATAACCATTTAATGTGCCTCCTTTCACTACATCAGTTTTTTACCAACTTGCTTTCTTACAACCAGGTATTTGACCCTTGTAAGCAAGTTCTCTAAAACATATACGGCATATACCAAACTTCTTTAATACTGAATGTGGTCTTCCACATATTCTACATCTTGTATAAGCTCTTGTTTTATATTTAGGTTCTTTTTTCCACTTTTCAATAATAGCCTTACGTGCCACGGTTTCCCCTCCTTATTATTGAGCAAATGGCATACCAAGGAATCTTAATAATTCTCTTGCTTCTTCGTCAGTGTTAGCTGTTGTTACGAAGATAATATCCATTCCTCTAACCTTATCGATTTTATCGTATTCAATTTCTGGGAATATTAATTGTTCTTTAACTCCTAATGAGTAGTTTCCTCTACCGTCAAAAGCCTTACTTGAAACTCCTCTGAAGTCTCTAACTCTTGGTAGAGCAATAGCCATTAGCTTGTCAGCAAATTCATACATTTTTGCTTTTCTTAATGTAACCTTACATCCTAAAGCCATGTTTTCTCTTATCTTAAAGTTAGCAACTGATTTCTTTGCTCTTGTTAAGATTGGCTTTTGACCTGCAATAATGCTTAAATCATTAACTGCTGCTTCTAATATTTTTTGATTGTCCTTAGCTTCACCGACACCCATATTTATAACTATCTTTTCAAGCTTTGGAACTTCCATTATATTTTTATATCCGAACTTTTCAATCATAGCTGGAATTACTTCTTTTTGATACTTCTCTTGAAGTCTTGTTGTCATAATTTAGTACCTCCTTTCAGATTCTAGAATGTTTCTCCGCACTTCTTACAAGCTCTAACTTTAGTACCATCTTCTAATATTTTGTTACTAATTCTTGTAGCATTTTTGCACTTTGTGCAGTATAACATAACTTTTGAGCTGTATATAGCTCCTTCTCTTTCAACTATTCCACCTTGCATATTTGCTCTGCTTGGTTTTTGGTGCTTTTTAACTATATTAACTCCTTGAACAATAACTTTACCTGTTTTAGGATATACTTTTAAAACTTCACCAGTTTTTCCTTTATCTTTACCAGAAACAACTACAACTGTGTCGTTTTTTCTAACATGTACCTTCAAATAAGACACCTCCTCCATTATAGAACTTCAGGTGCTAATGATAAAATCTTGTTAAATTCGTTATCTCTTAGCTCCCTAGCAACTGGTCCGAAGATACGAGTTCCTCTTGGTTGCTTATCATCCTTTATAATAACAGCTGCATTTTCATCAAACTTAATGTATGAACCGTCAGCTCTTCTTAATCCTCTAACTGATCTAACTATAACAGCCTTTACAACGTCTCCCTTTTTAACAACTCCGCCTGGTGTTGCACTTTTAACGCTCGCAACTATTATATCTCCAATGTTACCGAACTTTCTTTTAGATCCGCCTAAAACTCTTATGCACATAATTTCCTTTGCACCTGAGTTATCTGCTACTTTTAGTAAGGTTTGTTGTTGTATCATTGAATTACCCTCCTTTCAGACTTAAAGCCTATTTAGCTTTTTCAACTATTTCAACAAGTCTCCATCTCTTATCTTTAGATAATGGTCTAGTTTCCATAATTAAAACTCTATCATTAATTTTAGCTTCATTGTTTTCATCATGAGCCTTAAACTTAGTTGTTCTATTAACTGTTTTACCATATAATGGGTGTCTAACCTTAGTTTCAACAGCAACAACTATTGTCTTATCCATTTTATCTGAAACAACTCTACCTATTCTTTTCTTTCTTAGTCCTCTTTCCATTAAGAGTTACCTCCTTTCAGATTTACTGCTCGAAAGCCCTGATCTCTTCTTCTCTAATGATGGTTTTGATTTGGGCTATAGATTTTTTTACTTCTCTTATTCTCATAGGATTTTCTAATTGACCTGTAGCTAATTGGAATCTTAAGTTGAATAACTCAGCCTTAAGGTCATTTAATCTAACCTTTAAATCTTGAGGATTATTTGCTCTTAATTCTTTTAATTCTCTAGCCTTCATTATTCTTCACCACCCATTTCCTCAAAATCTCTTCTTGTAACGAACTTACACTTTACAGGAAGTTTGTGTGATGCAAGTCTCATAGCTTCTCTTGCAACTTCTTCATTAACTCCTGATAATTCAAATAAAACTCTACCAGGTTTAACTACTGCTACCCAGTATTCTGGTGAACCCTTACCTGAACCCATTCTTGTTTCAGCTGGCTTTTCAGTTACTGGCTTATCTGGGAAAATCTTTATCCAAAGTTTTCCTCCTCTTCTTATATATCTGTTTATAGCAATTCTGGCAGATTCAATTTGATTACTAGTTATCCAACCACAGCTTGTTGCTTGAATACCAAAATCTCCGTATGCAAGGAAATTACCTCTTGTAGCTTTTCCCTTCATTCTACCACGTTGTACCTTACGATGCTTAACTCTCTTAGGCATTAACATGACTAATTCCTCCTTTCTTATGCGTTAACTTCTTCCTTCTTTTCAACTTTTTTAGTTGGAAGAACTTCTCCATTATAAACCCAAACTTTTACGCCGATTTTTCCATAAGTTGTATCAGCTTCTGCAAAACCATAATCGATGTCTGCTCTTAAAGTTTGTAGTGGAATTGTTCCTTCATGATATTGTTCAGTTCTTGCTATTTCAGCTCCACCTAATCTACCTGAACAAGCAGTTTTAACACCTTTTGCTCCAAGTCTCATAGCTCTTTGAATGCTTTGCTTCATAGCTCTTCTGAATGATACTCTTTTTTCTAATTGAGCAGCTATATTTTCTGCCATTAATTGAGCATCTGCTTCAGCATTTTTAACTTCAACTATGTTAATTAATAAATTTTTGTTTGCAACTACTTTAGCTAATTTAGCTTTTAAAGCTTCAATTCCTGCTCCACCTTTTCCGATAATTACGCCTGGTTTAGCAGTATATATATTTAACTTAACTCTCTTAGCAGCTCTTTCAATTTCAATCTTTGAAATACCAGCTGAGAAAAGTTCCTTCTTTACGAATTCTCTTATTTTGTTATCTTCAATTAGATTGTCAGCGAAGTTCTTCTTTGAAGCATACCATTTAGCATCCCAATCCTTGATAACTCCTACTCTAAGTCCGTGAGGATGTACTTTTTGACCCACTTGATTTCCCTCCTTCTTTTTAAGCTCTTTCTTTAACTACAAGTGTAATGTTACTTGTTCTTTTGTTTATTCTAAACGCTTTACCGTGATCCATTGGTCTGAATCTCTTAAGTGTTGGACCTGCACCAACGAATGCTTCTGCTACATATAATCTTTCTACATCCATTTCATGATTATTTTCTGCATTAGCAACAGCTGATTTTAAAACCTTGTTTATAACAACAGCCGCATCTTTTGGAGTATATTGTAAAATAGCGAAAGCCTCTTGAATATTTTTTCCTCTTATTAAATCAAGAACTACTCCTACTTTTGTTGGAGACATTCTAACATATTTAGCTATAGCTCTAGCTTCCATTTATGTTCCTCCTTTCCGGGATTACTTTCTTTTTCTTGCTGCTTTTTCGTCATAATCGTGTCCTCTGTAAGTTCTAGTTAATGCGAACTCACCAAGCTTATGTCCAACCATATCTTCACTAATGAAAACTGGAACATGCTTTCTTCCGTCGTGAACAGCAATTGTATGACCGATCATTTGTGGGAATATTGTTGAACTTCTTGACCAAGTTTTAACAACCTTCTTATCTCCACTAGCATTCATTTCTTCAATTTTCTTTATAAGTCCTTCATGTACAAAAGGTCCTTTTTTTGTTGATCTACTCACTATGATTTGCCTCCCTTCATAATCTCTAGGCTGACAAGTCATGAAGAGAAATTTAACTTCTCTTCATACTACTTATCGTTTCTTCTCTTTATTATGAATTTGTCAGAATACTTCTTATTCTTTCTAGTCTTGTATCCAAGTGCTGGTTTACCCCATGGAGTAACTGGACTTGGTCTACCGATTGGTGATCTACCTTCACCACCACCGTGAGGGTGATCGCAAGGGTTCATTACAGAACCTCTAACAGTAGGTCTCCATCCCATATGTCTCTTTCTACCTGCTTTACCGATATTAATTATATCGTTAGTAGTATTAGAAACTGTTCCTATTGTAGCTCTACATTCGATTCTAACATATCTCATTTCACCTGAAGGTAATCTTAATGTAGCGTAGTTACCTTCTTTAGCCATTAATTGAGCTGAAGTACCAGCTGATCTTACCATCTGAGCACCTTTACCAATTTGTAATTCTACATTGTGTACAAAAGTACCTACTGGTATATTCTTTAATGGAAGAGCATTCCCTACTTTAATATCAGCATCTGCTCCTGAAACTACAACATCTCCAACTTTTAATCCAACTGGAGCTATTATATATCTTTTTTCACCATCAGCATATACTACTAATGCAATGTATGCTGTTCTGTTTGGATCGTATTCTATTGTAGCAACTTTTGCTGGAATACCATCTTTATTTCTCTTAAAATCTATTATTCTGTATTTTCTCTTAGCTCCACCACCGTGGTGTCTAACAGTTATTTTACCTTGAGCATTTCTACCACCAGTTTTGTTTAATGAAACAAGAAGTGACTTCTCAGGAGTACTTGTTGTGATTTCTTCAAAAGTAGCCATTGTCATTTCTCTTCTTGATGGGGTAGTCGGTCTAAACTTCTTAACTGCCATGTAAATTCCCTCCTTACTTAAGCTTCTCTGGTATTTAAATACCAATAATACGCTTTAATGCGTTATTGCATTCCTTCAAAGAATTCTATACTCTTGCTATCTTCAGTTAAAGTAACAACAGCTTTCTTGAAGTCTGCTCTTTTTCCTACATGTACGCCCATTCTCTTTGTTTTTCCCATAGTTCTTAAAGTTTGAACTTTTTCAACCTTAACGCCGAAGATTTCTTCAACAGCCTTTTTGATTTGAACTTTGTTTGCATTTATTTGAACTATGAAAGTGTACTTTTTGTCTGCCATAGCAGTCATACTCTTTTCAGTGATAACAGGCTTTCTTATAATATCATAGCTTGTCATTATGCGTACACCTCCTCGATTTTTGATACAGCATCCTTAGTTATGATTAATTTCTCAAACTTTAATAAATCATAAACATTGATGTTGTTAACCGGCATAATTTGTACATCAGCTATATTTCTTGCTGATTTGTAAAGTACTTCGTTAGATTCTCCAGTTACGATTAAAGTCTTTTTAGCATCAAATGCTTTTAAAACCTCAACCATTTTCTTAGTCTTTGGAGCTTCGAATGCTAATGACTCAAGAACTATCATTTGATTGTCTTGAACCTTGCTAGTTAAAGCAGATTTCATAGCTACTCTTCTCATGCTCTTTGGAACTGAAACTCTATATTCTCTTGGTTTTGGCGCAAAAACTATACCACCTTTTATCCATTGAGGTGCTCTAATAGAACCTTGTCTTGCTCTACCAGTTCCTTTTTGTCTCCAAGGCTTAATTCCGCCTCCTCTAACCTCAGCTCTTGTTTTAGCTGATTGAGTTCCTTGTCTCTTGTTTGCTAATAAAGCAACTACTACTTGATGCATAGCATCTGTATTAACTTCAACTCCGAACACATTATTATTTAATTGGATATCTCCAACTTGTTTTCCTTCTTGATTAAATAATCCTACTGTAGGCATCCTGTTTCCTCCTTTCTACAGAAATTAAGCTTTAACTGCATTTCTTATTACTACTGTACCTTTATTAGGTCCTGGGATACCACCCTTAATTAGTATTAAGTTCTTTTCAGCTATAACCTTAACTACTTCTAAGTTTAATACTGTTGTATTAACAGCACCCATATGTCCTGGCATATTCTTGTTCTTGAAAGTTCTTGATGGATCTGATGAAGCTCCCATTGAACCTACCGCTCTGTGGAATTTAGAACCGTGACTCATTGGTCCTCTGTTAGCATTCCATCTCTTTATAACACCTTGGAATCCCTTACCTTTAGAAACTCCAGATACATCAACTTTTTCTCCAACTTCGAATAAGTCTGCTTTTATTTCTTGACCAACTTCATAAGCTGAACAATCTTCTAATCTTAATTCCTTTAATCTTCTCTTTAATGAAACTCCAGCCTTAGCATAGTGTCCCTTCTTTGGCTTGTTAACTAATTTTTCTCTTATGTCTCCAAAACCAACTTGTATTGCTTCATAACCATCTTTCTCGATAGTCTTCTTTTGAATAACAACACATGGGCCAGCTTCTACTACTGTTACAGGAACAACTTTTCCGTTAACATCAAAAATTTGAGTCATTCCGATTTTTTTTCCTAATATAGCTTTTTTCATGTATTTACACCTCCTAAACATATTAGCGGATTGTTACACAATCATAATAGTTCAAACTGTTTATTTTATAAGTATTATTAATTATAGCTTAATTTCGATATCAACACCAGCTGGTAAGTTTAATCTCATTAAAGCATCAACTGTTTTTGGTGATGGGTTAACTATATCGATTAATCTCTTGTGTGTTCTGATTTCGAATTGCTCTCTTGAATCTTTATATTTGTGAACAGCTCTTAAAATAGTAACAACATCTTTTTCAGTTGGTAGTGGTACTGGACCTGCAACCTTAGCTCCTGTTGACTTAGCTGTTTCAACAATTTTCTCAGCTGATTGATCTAAAATATTGTGATCAAAAGCTTTTAATCTGATTCTTATTTTTTGTTTTGACATCTTGGTTTCCCTCCTTTTCATGTACGCTTTACTTCTAACGCACAACAGCGGACGTTCTATAAACTGTTCCTGGTGTTTCATACCTTTGAACAAATTTTTACAAAACCCCTGTCGTCGGATTCTAGATCCTAACATACTCATCAGGAATTAACCCGGAAGTCCGGCAACCTCCTGACTCATCGCTGTTCGCTATACAACTTCTACATTATACTATGTTTAAATAGGCTTTTCAAGACTTTTTTAACCTTTTTTCATAAATTTTAAAGCATATTTTTATTAACTTCTATCTAATAATTTCATCAGCAAATATATTTTATATTTGTTTCTTCTATTAATCAATATTTTTTTATATGTAATTTTTGGCGATATTTATATTTTTTAATTTTTATTATTCGTTTATTTTAATATATTAATTTCCTATAGAACTTTAAATTCCCCTTACTTAATATACATTTACATCTATAAATTCTTAGTTTTCTATAAAAATAAAAGAGAGTAAAGGCGTCCCCTTACTCTCTGGTTGTGATCACAAATTTATTTTAATTTTATAATTAATTTTATTTAAATAGTATAAATTACTATTCTATTATTGTAGTAACAACTCCTGAACCTACAGTTCTTCCACCTTCTCTGATAGCGAATCTTAATCCTTCGTCCATAGCAACTCTTGTGATTAATTCAACGTTCATATCGATGTGGTCTCCTGGCATAACCATTTCCATACCTTCTGGTAATTTGATTGATCCAGTAACGTCTGTTGTTCTGAAGTAGAATTGTGGTCTATATCCATCGAAGAATGGAGTATGTCTTCCACCTTCTTCTTTCTTAAGTACGTATACTTGACCTACGAACTTGTTGTGTGGCTTAACTGATCCAGTCTTAGCTAATACTTGACCTCTTTCGATATCAGTTCTTTGAACACCTCTTAAAAGTACTCCAACGTTATCTCCAGCTTGCGCTTCGTCTAGTAACTTTCTGAACATTTCTATTCCTGTTACTACTACTTTTCTGCTTTCTTCTGATAGTCCAACGATTTCTACTTCGTCTCCTACGTGAAGAACTCCTCTTTCAACTCTTCCTGTTGCAACTGTTCCTCTACCAG
>NZ_JASCQJ010000053.1:0-20906 GCF_033043255.1 Clostridium lamae
CCTATATTAAATAATCCCGTCTTAAATGCAAAGGCAACTGAAAGTCCAGTAAGCATTAAAGGTGTTGCTGTAGCAATAGTATTACCTATTCTTTCTGAGTTCATCAAACCACCTTTAAATAAATATGTATATCCATCAACAGGATTGAATCCCATAATTAGCATTAATAAAGCACCTGCGATAAGTCCTAGTATTACTGCCATTATAGATTTTATACCTTGATCTCTTCCCATTAACTTTCACCTCTCTTTATTCCTGCCATCATTAATCCAACTTCATTTTCATCTGTTTCAGAGGCATTAACTATTCCTACAAGCTCACCATTATTTACTATGGCAATTCTATCTGAAACATTTAAAACTTCATCTAATTCAAGAGATACTAAAAGCACAGCTTTGCCACTATCTCTTTGTTCAACAAGTCTTTTGTGTATGTATTCTATAGAACCTACATCAAGTCCTCTTGTTGGTTGAACAGCAATTAATAAATCAGGATTTGATAAAATTTCACGTCCAATTATTCCTTTTTGTTGGTTTCCTCCTGATAAAGATCTAGCAATTGACTTTCCTCCCTCACCTGATCTTACATCAAAGGTTTCTATTATATGATTAGAGTATTTTTCTACCTCTTCTCTATTTATAAGACCATTTTTTGAAAAAGGCTTGTTCTTATATACCTTAAGTACCATGTTATCTTCCATAGTATAATCTAAAATAAGTCCTCTTTTATGTCTATCTTCTGGAATATGAGCTATTCCGTCGTCTATTCTTTTTCTAATAGAATTTTTAGTAATATCGTTTCCGTTAAATATTATTTTTCCTTCTTCGATATTTCTCATTCCGGTAATAGCTTCAACTAGTTCTGTTTGACCATTTCCTTCTACTCCAGCTATACCAACAATTTCACCTTTTCTAACTTCTAAACTAAAATTCTTTAATCCTAAAACCTTTTTGTTATTCTTAACAGATACATTTTCTAACTTTAAAACTTCTTCGCCAGGTTTAGCCTCATTCTTCTCAACTTTAAATGATACTTGTCTTCCAACCATCATTCTAGCCATATCAGCTTCTGAAGTTTCTTTTACATTAACAGTTCCAATATATCTTCCTCTTCTAATAACTGTACATCTATCAGCTGCTTCTTTAATTTCCTTTAATTTATGTGTGATTAGAATAATAGATTTACCCTCTTTAATAAGATTTTTCATAATTCCTATTAAATCTTCAATTTCTTGTGGTGTTAATACTGCTGTTGGCTCATCAAAAATAAGGACTTCTGCATTTCTATAAAGCATCTTTAATATCTCAACACGCTGCTGCATACCAACAGATATATCTTCAATTTTTGCATATGGATCCACATTTAATCCATAAGCCTTAGATAATTCTTCAATTCTCTTTGCTGCACTTTTTATATCCACAGATAAGAATTTTTTTGGTTCTAATCCTAAAATAATATTCTCAGTAACAGTAAAGTTTTCAACTAATTTAAAATGCTGGTGAACCATACCTATTCCTAAGTCATTAGCTACATTGGGACTTGAGATTTTAACCTCTTTACCATTTACTTTTATTACTCCTAAATCTGGGCTATACATACCAAATAGCATTCCCATCAATGTAGACTTACCAGCTCCATTTTCTCCTAAAAGAGCATGGATTTCTCCTTTTGCAAGTTGTAATGTAATGTTATCATTTGCTACTATTCCTGGAAATTCCTTACGAATATTAAGCATTTCTACTACATAACTCATGAGCACCCTCCCTGCTTTATTGCTTTTATATATAATGGTTAGATTATCTTTTTATGTAAAATTAATCTAATTATCTCCTAATACAAGAAAAAGACGGTGCTTCCGCCTTTTATCTTTTATATCTATCTATTTTAAATTATTAAATTAAATCACCTTGTTCAGATTTAATTTCAATTTCACCATTCTTAACTTTGTTATATACTTCATCTACTTTTGTAATAGTATCAGCACTTAAGTTTGGATTATTTTCTGGAAGACCTACACCATCATTTTTAATATCAAATGTTAAAGTCTCTCCACCTGGGAAACTTCCATCTAGCTCAGCTTTAATCATATCAAAAGCTGCAGTGTCTAATTTCTTCATTGCTGAAGTTAGTATTACTGATTTATCTCCCTCATATATACCATCTTCATATTGGTCAACATCACAACCGATTACCCAAGCTTCTTTTCCAGATGCAACTCTAGCTTTTGCTTCATTTATTACTCCAATACCAACATTACCAGCTGCTACAAATATAGCTTTAACTCCATTATCATACATAGTAGCTGCTAATTGTTGTCCTGCTGCAACATCTTCAAATGTACCTTGGTAAACTACGTTTTCTGATTTAATACTCATATTAGTTCCTAAGTTTTCATTAGCGTATTTAATACCTTGTTGGAATCCCCAGTTGAATTTTTGAACTGAAGGTATTTGCATACCACCTATAAATCCTAAGTCGCCTTCTTTTAATTCAACAGCAGCTGCTACACCTGCCATAAATCCTGCCTCTTGCTCTGCAAAGAAAATAGCAACACTATTATCACCAACTTTAGCCACTAGTTCATCTCCTGATTTACCATTATTAGGAGAACCATCGATAATTACAAATTTAGCATCTGAATATTTATCTTGTGCATTAAATATTGCAGTTTCAAATTTGAATCCTGGTGCAACTATAAATTTGTATCCTGTGTCATAAAGGTTTCCAATCTCCTTCATGTAATCTGCTTCAGTAGTTCCAGCTGGTTTTAAGTAGTTACTGTCAATTGCTAATTCATCTGTAGCTTTTACTATACCTTCCCAAGTACCTTGGTTAAATGACTTATCGTCTATTGTTCCAGAATTAGTAACCATACCTACTTTAAGATGTGATTGTGCTGATTCTGATTTGTTACCACAGCCTACTAAGCCTGTAACCATTAAAGCAGATAGCGCTAATGCTAGTACTTTTTTCTTCATAAAAAATCCTCCTAATCTTTAGTAACTTAATATTTATCCTTCGAATTTTCAAAGAAATTATACAATATATAACTGGTAATTTCAACAAAGAAAAATATTTTTCTGCATAAATCGACTCTTTTTAAAATATGTAATCATATTTTTATTTTATATATTGATTAAACTTAATATTGCAGCTATTAAAATTGCTGGCAATAAATTTGACACTTTAATCTTAGTTATACCTAATACATTCAGTCCTAATCCAATTATTAACAAACTCCCAACAGCAGTCATATTATTTATTGCTGTATCATTTAAGAAGTTAGATAATAAACTTGCTGCTAAAGTAATACTTCCTTGATAAATAAATACAACTATTGCAGATAATATTACTCCAATTCCAAATGTTGATGCAAAAATAATTGAACTTATTCCATCTAATACAGATTTAGCATAAAGAGTACTATGGTTATTACTTAATCCACTTTCTAAAGAACCTACTATCGCCATTGCACCTACACAAAATAATAAGGTAGCTGTAATAAATCCTTGAGCAACAGATATCTTCTCGCCATTTTTATTGAATCTTTTTTCAATTCTCATTCCTAAATTCTCAAGCTTTTTATCTATATCTATAATCTCACCAATAAATCCACCAATTACAATGGATATTATCATCACTATTGTATTATTTCCTTTAACAGCTCCTGATATACCTATATAAATAACACATAAAGCTAGTCCATTCATTATGGTATCGCTAACTTTTTCATTTATACTTCCCTTGAGAAATAATCCTATTAAAGATCCTATAACTATAGTTAAGCTATTTACTATTGTTCCTAACATAATATCCTCCTTAACATAATAATTCATTTAAAAATTTTCTATAGACAGCATTTCAAGATTTAGTTCACCTTACTAATTATTATATAATATCAAATTCCTCTTTTTAAGAAATTTTTATTATATAAAAAAAAGACGGTATTCCCGTCTTTCTTATCTTATACATAAAGCTTTTTTTAAGGTTACTTTATTAAATCCCCTTGTTCAGCTTTAACTTCAATTTCACCATTTTTAATCTTATTATATACTTCATCTACTTTTGTAGTAGTATCGGCACTTAAGTTTGGATTATTTTCTGGAAGACCTACTCCATCATTTTTAACATCAAATGTTAAAGTTTTTCCTCCTTGGAAATTTCCATCTAATTCATCTTTTATCATATTAAAAGTTGCTACGTCTATTCTCTTCATTGCAGAAGTTAAAATTATTGATTTATCTCCATCATATTTACCATCTTCATATTGGTCAGTATCAACTCCAATGATCCACGCCTCTTTACCTGCAGATGCTCTAGCTTTTGCTTCATTAATAGCACCAACTCCAACTCCACCAGCTGCTGTAAAGATAGCCTTAACTCCATTATCAAACATAGTAGCAGCTAATTGTTGTCCCGCTGCAACATTATCAAACGTACCTTGGTAAACTATATTTTCTGATTTTAGAGTCATTTTAGTATCTAAGTTTTCATTAGCATATTTAACACCTTGTTGGAATCCCCAGTTAAATTTTTGAACTGAAGGTATTTCCATACCACCTATAAAACCTAAGTCTCCTTCTTTTAATTCAAGAGAAGCTGCAACACCTGCTATAAATCCTGCTTCTTCTTCTGCAAAGAAAATAGCAACACTATTATCTCCAACTTTTTCAACTCTTTCGTCTCCAGTTTTTCCATTATTAGGAGAACCATCGATAATTACAAATTTGGCATCTGAATATTTATCTTGTGCATTAAATATTGCAGTTTCAAATTTGAATCCTGGTGCTACTATAAATTTATATCCTGTGTCATAAAGGTTTCCAATCTCCTTCATGTAATCTGCTTCTGTAGTTCCTACTGGTTTTAAATAGTTAGTATCAACGCCTAACTCATCCTTTGCCTTTAAAATACCTTCCCAAGTTCCTTGGTTAAAAGATTTGTCATCTATAGTACCTGCATCTGTAACCATTCCTACTTTTAAATCTGATTCAGCTGATTCTGATTTGTTACCACAGCCTACTAAGCCTGTAACCATCAAAGCTGATAAAACTATTGCTAGTGCTTTTTTCTTCATAAAAAATCCTCCTAATTCTTTAGTAACTTATTACTCATCTTTCGAACTTTCGATTTGATTATACAGTATATTATTCGTAATTTCAACAAATTTCAACATAAAACCACAATTTCGAAATATCGAATATTCGTACTTAATCTTTTTTCTGAAGTATATAAGTTATTTTTAATAATAAGTATATAACTTAATCTTTTGTAATATATAAAAATTTATACCTAAATAACATCATTAAATTCTTTAATAAATCATACTAAATAATATATTATTTTAATTTTTATCTCAATAATTAAATTATCTTGTTAAATTATGAATTTATTGCAAAAATTCTTGAAATACCTCTTTAAAAGAATCTATGCTCATTGGAAGCATCCTAACTCTTTTTAAAGAATATAACCCATCACTTGCACTTGATATTCCATACTCTGTTGTAACAGCCGCTTCAATACCTAATTCCTTTTCGATTTCTATTGTTTCATCATCATATTTCCCTACAGGATAACAAACAAATTTACTATCTACACCAACTTTTTCTTTCAAAGCTTCTCTTCCTTCTTCTATGACAGTGATCTTATCTTCTCTAGATATATTTGTAAATTCTATATGCCTAGAAGTATGATTTTCTATTCCCATGCCATTTTGACTCATCTCTTTTAGCATAGAAGAGTTCATATAAAAACTATCATTATCCGTGTTATTAGTTATTATAAAAAAAGTTGCCTTCATATTATATTCTTTTAATATTCTATATGCATCTGAATAGTTGTCTGCATATCCATCATCGAAAGTTATTGCAACAGGTTTTTTAGGAACATAACCAGTATTGTAGGCTTCTACCACATCTTCTAATAATATCGGCGTAAATCCATTTTCCTTTAACCATTCAACTTCTAACTCAAATTGTTTTACTGAAACCAATAAATTATTGTTAGGATCAGCATCAGAAATTGAATGATACATCAGTATTGGAATCCTCACTGAATTTTTATCTAGAGTTATATAGTTGTCATCCTTTTCTTCTAATGTATCCTCTTGAATGTCCATCTCTTCATCCTCATTATCACCACTATCTTCTGCAATTATATTATTAGCGTCCTCCATATCTTGACTTTTAAATTTATTATCATAAATGTACTTTCCCCCGAAAAATATAATTACAAATAATATTATTACTAAAGATACTCTAAAAAAGTTTTTCATAATTTTCTCTCCTTTAATAAGTATAAGAAAAATATACATTTTTACCATTTTTATGTCAATGAATTTTTAATTTGTATATTTATTAATATTTCGTTATTTTTTCTTAAATCATTGTTTATGATATTTTATTTTTGTATAATAAATCTAAACTATTATTTAAGGAGTGTTTTTTATTGTTTGGATACGTAACTCCTCTAAAAGCAGAGCTTAAAGTAAAGGATTTTACAAGATTTAGAAGTTATTATTGTGGATTATGCCTTCATATAAAAAGCGGTGCAGGTAATCTACCTAGAATGGTGTTAAACTATGACATGACGTTTCTAGCTGTACTTTTAGATTCACTATCAACAAAAGAGCCAGATTTCGAACTTAAACGTTGTATAGTTCATCCTAAAGACAAAAAGCCAGTTGTTATGAATAATGATGCTCTTCAATACGCAGCTGCAATGAATTTGACACTTTATTATCATAAAATAAGAGATGATATAGAGGATGATAATGATATTAAAAGTAAAGTTCTTGAAAAAGTACTATATCCTTATCAAAAAAAGATAAATAAATCTATCGATGAAATAAATGATATAATCAAAACTAATCTTAAAATTTTAAGAGAGCTTGAGAACAATAAAAATTTCTCTTCAATAGATGAGATATGCCATCCTTTTAGTGACATAGTAGGTAATATTCTTAAAGCTTATCCCAAAGAATTGGTTAATGATTGTATCGAATTAAGGAATGACTTATATAGCTTAGGTTATACACTAGGTAAATGGATATACTTAATTGATGCCTTTGATGACTTACAAAAAGATATGAAGGCTAATAAGTTTAATCCAATTAATTATTTATACAACAATAATAATAGCTCCTATGAAGAGCTATTATCATCTATTAAAGATAGACTTGAATTTACAATACTTAACTGTTCATATAATTGTAAAGAAATATTAGCAAGATTACCTTTAAAAAGGAATGAAGATATACTAAAAAATGTTTTGGAACTAGGTATGATGGACAAATATCTAGGAATTTCCAATAATACTAGAGAAGATAAAAGGAGTGGCAAATAATGAATCCATATGAAGTTCTTGGTTTAAAGCCAGGTGCAAGTCAAGAAGAAATAAAAAAAGCTTATAGAAATTTAATTAAACAATATCATCCTGATCAATATGGTGATAATCCTCTAAAAGATTTAGCAGAAGAAAAGATGAGAGAGATTAATACCGCATATGATATGTTAACTAAGAATGCTGATAATAATCAAAATAATTATTATAATAGTTCTAGTAGTAATAATTCTTATAGCAATTCTAATGATAGCTATACGTTCTCTGAAATAAGAAGATTAATTCAATCAAGAAATTTTGCTGAAGCAGAAAGAAGATTAAATTCAATTCAAAACAGAAACGCAGAATGGAACTTTTTATATGGAGTGCTTTTAACTAATAAAGGCTGGTTTGATGCTGGTCTAAATCATATTCAAACTGCTGTTAACATGGATCCTAATAACTTTGAGTATAGACAAACATTAAATTCTTTACATCAAAGAACTTCATCATACAGTGGTAACTATTATAGAACTACAGGTAATTCTTCAGCAAACACTTGTGATTGTTGTATAAACCTTTGGTGTTTAGACTCACTGTGTGAATGTATGGGCGGAGATCTAATAGGATGTTGTTAAAATAAGAGAGAAATCTTAGGTGGTGTTTTATCTATGAAAGCTAAAGAAATTACTTTAAGTGCAATATTAATTGCTTTGACAATCGTCATTTTATACTTAAACCTACTATTACCTATTAGTACAATAAGTATACTTACCCTAGCCTCTCTTTTGATACCAGTAGCTTTAATTAGAGGCTCAATGAAAAGTGCTATTTTAGTATATATAGCTTCGTCTATTTTAGGATTTTTCATACTTCCTATAAATATTATACTTTTATATATATTATTTTTTGGGATTTATGGAATAGTAAAATTCTATATAGAAAAGATAAATAAGCTACCTTTAGAGATACTTATAAAAATAATATTTTTTAATATTATTTTCTTCTTATCATTTTTTGTATTTAAATCATTTATTGCAATAGAAATAACTAAACTTCCTATTCAGCTATTTTGGATACTAGCACAAGTAGTTTTTTTAGTTTTTGATTATGCATTAACATTATTAATATCTTTCTATTTAGAAAGAATTCATCCAAAAATCTAAATAAAGGGATAAATATCATATTCGGTACGACCTCGTAAACTCCAAGTCGCTCTCATATGATATTTATCCCTTTCTATACTGAAGGTAATAATTCCTCATTTCATTCGGAATTATGAAAAATATAATATATATTTTAATAGTCATTTTTTTATTTTCATCTATTCCTAGAACATAGAAGAATTCAAAGCATCCCTATTTTTAATCTAAGAAAGAAAATACAAGTTCTAAAATCCCTTCGGCAATTTCACCTATACCTTCTAATAATTTTTCTGAAAATTTACTTTTTTTCTTTTCAATCTTAACTTCACTTTTTTCATATTTAATTCTCTCAATTGGATCAGAGTTATAAAAATAAGCTTCCTCATAAGTTTTTATTTCATTGAAAACAATTCTATTTTCATCACTATTCAAAATTCTCTCCCCTAACCATATCTTATTTTCAAAATAATTTATACTATTTCTTTACCAAATGGCATTAAAGATAATTTTGCTAACTTTAAAGACTGAACAGCAAATGGAATTCCGATAATAGTAATACATAAAAATAATGCACTCATTAAATTAGCTATACAAAGTTCAAATCCCCCAAAAATAATCCAAAGTATATTTAATAATAAACTCGCACCATCATCATTTTTAGTAACTACTTCTTTTCCAAATGGAGCTAATTGTAGCCTTGCCATTTTAAAGCATTGTTTTCCTATAGGTATCCCAATTATAGTTATAGACCATAAACATCCGATAAAAAACCATCCTAAAGCATTAAAAAAACCACCAAAAATAATCCATATAATATTTCCTAAACACGACATAAAAATCCTACCTTTTTACATTACTTATTTATAAACTTCTTAATTGAACTAATGCACAATTTTCTATAGCATTTATACCATTTTCTTTGCAGTAATTTAATATTTCCTTACTTTCTGCACCTGGTTGTATTAACACATTCTTAATTCCTAACTCGTTAGCCTCTTTCATATATTCGATTCCTAATTTTGAATTTATGCATAAATCTATTGCATCAATATTATGTGGAACTTCCTTGATTGTTTTATATATTCCTTCTCCGCCTTTAGGATGAACTCCACTTACTGCATAACCTTTTTCATCAAATTTATTTAGTATCTTATAGGCATATTTTGACTCATTACTAACATCGCCAATAACAACCCAATTCTTAAGTTTAATTAACTCCTTTATATCCATAATAACCTCCTATAATCTATTCTTTATTTATAATATATACAACTATTACATTTTAATCAATTAATATATTAACCTCTTTATAATTTTCTATCCCTTTAATATAATTCAATTTAACTCTTCTCTAAATGTTGACTTATAATATAATAGAATATATAATTGAGTATATTAAAATTATATATTTTGCTATGATTAGGAGTAGTATTATAAATTCTATACTTAAGAGAGCTGTTGGTTGCTGCAAAACAGTGTATAAATTATAAGAACTTGCCTATGAGCTTACTTGTTAAAAGCAAGTACGGGGAATCCCCCGTTATATTTTTGAGTGAGAAAATTTTTATTTTCTAATAAGAGTGGTACCGCGAATATATCCTTCGTCTCTTAAATGAGATGAGGGATTTTTTTATTTTTTTTACAAACGTTATTTTAGAGGAGGATTAATAATGGCTAAATACGGAACTTCCATTGATAAAAAATGGCAAGATAAGTGGGAAGAAACTAATCTTTATAAATTCGACCCAAATAAAGATGGAGAAAAATTATATGTATTAGAAATGTTCTCTTATCCTTCAGGTAGCCAATTACATGCAGGTCACTGGTTTAATTATGGACCTGTTGATTCATGGGCTAGAATGAAGAGAATGCAAGGATATAATGTATTCCAACCAATGGGGTTTGATGCATTTGGACTTCCAGCTGAAAACTATGCAATAAAGACTGGAATTCATCCAAAGGATTCAACTGATAAGAACATTGAAACTATGGAAAAACAATTAAAAGCAATGGGTGCTATGTTTAACTGGGAAAATGAAGTTATAACTTGTAACCCAGATTATTATAAATGGACTCAATGGGTATTCTTAAAATTATATGAAAAAGGATTAGCATACAGAAAGAAGGCTCCTGTAAATTGGTGTCCATCTTGTAATACAGTTTTAGCTAATGAGCAAGTTGTTGAAGGTCTTTGTGAAAGATGTTCTACAGAAGTAACTAAGAAGGACTTAACTCAATGGTTCTTAAAAATTACTGACTATGCTGATGAACTATTAGAAAAATTAGACACTTTAGATTGGCCAGAAAAAACAGTAGCTATGCAAAAGCATTGGATAGGAAAATCTACTGGTGCGGAAGTTACATTTAAAGTAAAAGATTCAGATTTAAAATTTGATGTATTTACAACAAGAGTTGATACTCTAAACGGTGTAACTTATGTAGTTTTAGCTCCTGAAAATCCATTAGTTGATGAGCTTACAACAGCAGAAAATAAAGAAGCTGTTGAAAATTATAAAGAAGAAGCTAAAAAGCAATCTGATATAGAAAGACAATCATTATCTAGAGAAAAAACTGGAGTATTTATAGGTTCTTATGCAATAAACCCTATAAATAATAAAGAAGTTCCTATCTGGGTAGGTGATTATGTATTAGCAACTTATGGTACTGGAGCTGTTATGGCTGTACCAGCTCATGATGAAAGAGACTTTGCTTTTGCAACTAGATTCAATTTACCAATTGAAAGAGTTATAACTAGTAAAAATGGTGAAAATAATGAATTACCATATTGTGAATATGGTAAGCTAGTTAATTCTGGTGAATTTGATGGACTTACAACTGAAGAAGCTAAAGAAAAAATTGTTGAGAAGTTATCTAAAATGGAATTAGGCTCTGCAAAGGTTAATTATAGATTAAGAGACTGGCTTGTATCTAGACAAAGATACTGGGGAGCTCCTATTCCAATAGTACACTGTGAAGATTGTGGAACTGTAGCAGTACCTGAAAATCAATTACCAGTTGAACTTCCATACAATGTTGAATTTGCACCAGATGGAAAATCACCACTTGCTAAATGTGATGAATTCGTAAATACAACTTGTCCAAAGTGTGGAAAGCCAGCTAAGAGGGAAGTTGATACTTTAGATACTTTCGTTTGTTCATCTTGGTATCAATTAAGATATCCTGATAGCAATAATTCAGAGAAAGCATTTGATAAGGATATAGTAAATAAAATGCTTCCTGTTGATAAATACGTTGGTGGCCCAGAACATGCTTGTATGCACTTATTATATGCTAGATTCATAACTAAGGCTTTAAGAGATATGGGATACCTAGACTTTGATGAGCCATTTAAATCTTTAACTCACCAAGGATTAATACTTGGACCAGATGGATTAAAGATGAGCAAATCAAAGGGAAATACTATTTCTCCAAACGATTATATCTCTGAATATGGATCAGATGTATTTAGAATGTATCTAATGTTTGGTTTTGCATATGTTGAAGGTGGCGCTTGGAGTGATGATGGTCTTAAATCTGTGGCAAGATTTGTAGATAGAATTGAAAGATATCTTGAAACTGCAAGAGAAGCAATAGAAAAAGGTGATAATAGCAAAACTACTGTTGATAAAGCAGAAAAAGAATTAAACTTCTGGTTACACAATGCAATTAAAGGTGTAACTGAAGATGCTGAAAAGATGCAATTTAATACTGCAATTGCAAGAATGATGGAATTTGTAAATGCTTTATCTAAGTACTTACAAGAAGATGTTAAGAACTTAGAATTCTTAAAGAAAACTTGTATTGATTTCTTAAAGATTTTAGCACCATTTGCTCCTCACTTTGCTGAAGAAGAGTGGAGTCAATTAGGATTAGATTATTCAATCTTTAATCAAGAATGGCCAAAATTTGATCCTAAAGCTTTAGTTAAGGATGAAGTTGAAATTGCAATCCAAGTTAATGGAAAAATAAAAGCTAAGATAAATGTTCCTACTGATTTAGATGAAGAAGGAATTAAAGCTGCTTCATTAGCTAATGAAAATGTAATAGCTGCAACTGAAGGCAAAAATATAGTTAAGGTTATAGTTATTAAAGGAAGATTAGTAAATATAGTAGTTAAATAAAAATAAGGCACATTATGTGCCTTATTTTTATTTATTAAATTTTAATTTTTTTAAAGAAAAATATAATAAAACTATTGCAAATAAGGTTATCACTAATCTTATATAATTTTGCTCAATATTTATTAAATCATAACTAACTAAAGCTTCTAATGCTATAGACGGAATTTTACCAAAGAAAGTCGCTATAGTAAAAATCTTACCATTAACATTACTTATTGAAGCAGCTAAAGTTACAAGTCCCGAAGGTATAAAAGGTATTAATCTTCCTTCAAAGATTAAGAAACCTACCTTATTCCCCTCCCCTTCTACTATTGCATTTAATAATCTATGTTTATTCTTTATATTTTCTACACTCTTTTTAAATCCTAATCTATAGACTATAAAAGTTATATATCCACCTATTACTTCTCCTAATAATGATATTATAAACCCCAAAATAGGTCCAAAAAACACTATATTTGCTCCAGTAACAAATATAGATGGAACAATACCTAATAAAGCAATAATAATGCTTATAATAAGAGATATAGGTACTGAGTACATGCTATACTGTTGAAATAAGTTAACAATACTATCTAAATCAAACATAAATACAAACTAACCAAATCCTTTTTAATCATCTAGGGCTTCTTTAAATCCAGCTAGAACCTTGCTTACTAATTTTTCATCAAGTTGTCTATAATGCTTTAATAAATCTGATTCTTGCATTGCACCAAATATTTTTTTGCTTATTTCCATCCATAACTCTGGAATGTACACCCATACTATTTCTTCATATTTACAACTTAAAAGGAAATGCTCCAATCCCCAAAATAAATACTCTTTTATTTTATGTAGTCTATTAAATTTTACATAATCCTCTACGACTCTACTTTTAAGCTTATATTCATAAATATCTACGTAAAAATAATCGAAGTCTTCACTCTCAGCTTCGAAAGCATCCTTATTTATTATTTTTATCTTTTCATTTTCTTCGAAGTTAGAATTATATAAATCTATAATATCTTTCTCTTTTTCATAAACTACTACTTCATCTATATCTGTTTTTTTAGCTAGCTCTTGGGCTACATATCCAAGACCTAATCCAACCACTCCAACTTTTCCCTTAGCATACTTTATAAACATGTATGAACTTTCTATTTCTAAAGGTGATATCCTCATCCAAATATTATCTGGTCCATGTAGTTCTAAAACATTGAAATCCCTTTTCCCTTTTTTCCTATACATATATCCATCTATATATTCACTATTATTATTAAACTTCTTTATTTCAAAATTTCCAATCCTTCTTAAGGATATAGAATTATTATATTCATTAATTTTTTCATTTACGTACTTCTTATCATATGGCTTCAAAATAAAAACTTCCCTTCCTAATAAGTATAAACTGCTTATAAATACTATTATATTTATACTGTAATCTATTGACAATAAATATTTATTAAAATTCACTTTATTTTACATCAAAAAACTCTTGATATTTCAAGCTACTATGTTATACTAGTGATATAAATTATCATTTAGAAATAGAAGGTGTAAATATGGATAAAATATTATTAAGTGAAGAAGCATACAAAGAATTTAAGGACTTCTTAGATGAAAATGAAGTTGATAACTATAGCATTAGAATTAACTTAGCTGGTTTTGGTTGCAGTGGCCCTGCTTTTAATATATCTGTTGACGATGCTAAAGATGGAGATGTTACTCAAAAAGTTAACGATATAGTTTTCGTTGTAGAAGAAAAACTAGTTGATGAATTCGGTGGATTCAAGCTACTTTCAACTGAAGAAAATGAAGGAAGAGGTTTATCTCTAAAGCCTGTAATTGAAAGTGAAAGCGGCGGATGTGGATCTTGCGGTGGCGGATGTCACTAATTATCAACAATAATTAGATAACATAAACCAAAAAAACTCAAACTTTAAAGTTTGAGTTTTTTATTTTTGATAATAATACATTATTACCACGCAATTATTTCTGCTCCATCTTCGGTAACTAAAACTGTGTATTCCCATTGAGCTGAATAACCGCCGTCTTCTGTGAATACTGTCCATTCGTCATCTTCATCTACGAAAACTTCATAATCTCCTTGATTAAGCATTGGTTCAATAGTAAATACCATTCCAGGAACTAAAACCATTCCTTCTCCTCTTTTGCCAACATGGGCAACAAAAGGATCTTCATGAAACTTTATACCAACTCCATGTCCTCCAAAAGCTCTAACAACTGAAAAACCATTAGCTTCTGCATGTTCCTGTATAGCTGCCCCAACGTCCCCTAAGAATCCCCAAGGCTTAACTGCTTCAAATCCTTTATCTAAACATTCCTTAGCAACCTTAACTAGTCTTTCATCCTCTTTCGCTACATTTCCTATCATAAACATTCTTGATGCATCAGAATAGTATCCATTATAAATAGTTGATACATCTACGTTAACTATATCTCCATCCATTAATATAGTATCTTCACTTGGTATCCCATGACAAACAACGTCATTTATTGATACACATACGCTTTTAGGAAATCCACCATAATTTAGTGGAGCTGGTACTGCACCATTATTAACAGTGAAATCGTGAACTAATTTGTCAATTTCCTCTGTATTCATACCTAATTCTATTTTTTCTTGAACTAAATCTAATACAGCATTATTAATTTTAGCACTTTCTTTTATACCTTGAATTTGCTCTTGATTTTTTATCATATCCCTAGTTGGTACTTCATATCCCTTATATCTTAATGCTTCTAACTTCTCATCAAATTCTAAATGACACTTTTTATACTTCTTGCCACTATTGCACCAACATTGGTCATTTCTATTTAAATCCATAAACTACCTCCTTAATACTATCTTTGTTTTTACCATGTACTATATAGTATTATTTATCATCTATATATTTAATATATCACAAATAAAAGAAAAAGGGAGATTAATACACTATTTATTTTATAGTTTATTAATCTCCATATATTATCCTTTAAGTATAAATTCATAATCTCCATAAGGTTCTATAACAGAATTTATCCCCTTTAGTATATCTATCCAATACTCCTTTTTTATATAAGTAATTTCTCTTTTATCATCATCTATATCTTTAATATTAACTTCATTAAAATTATTATAAAAAGTATTAAGTTCATTACTCATATTATATATTTCAGTAAAGTTATCTAGTACTTCCCCCTCCAAAAGGATCTTATCATAATGAGTTTTCATTTCGTAATTTAAATGTTCAAATAATAGACATTCAACTCTTGAATAGACCTCATTTGGAACTTCATTTGAAATTTTTGATTTCTTATTTAATGAGATTATTTCTTCATTTCCGTATTCCTTATAGTTTGCCCAAAGATTTATAAACTCCTTAGATATTGAACTATAATTCTTATATAAAGCTAATAACTCTTCATTACTAACACTTTTAGCTTTAATACACTGTTGTAATGTACTTAGTGAGCTTTCATTTCTGTTTCTAATTTCTTCAATACTCTTGTAAGTTTCCTTACCTATTAATATTTTATACCTAGAATTCATTATTGAAGTGTAAACGTTTATGAGTAAACTAGAAAACAAAACAAAAATTATAATCAATATACTGGCATTCTTGCTTATTTTAAAAGATTTCATAAAACACCCCCACATTGACGTATTATATCATAAATTATAAAACATTTCTAGTATTCATATCTCCATTGGATAAATTTCCCAATTATTCTTATATAAATTTAAACTAAAATGTTAAGAAATTAATAACTATGTGAATAAAGAGAAAACCTCCTTTAATAGGTTTTCTCTTTATTTTAAATTACATAACTGATTATTCACTATTAATTTTCTAGTTTTTAGATACTTATATTAGAAATATCTACCATGCTCTTGTTGATATTCTTTTATCATTTCTAGTCCAGCAGTTCCACCTTCACCTTTTTTTACATTTGTAGAAATTCTTTTTATCTCTCCATAGGGCTTTTCTAAAGATAAATCTTCATCTCCAGTTATTACCCAAATTGTATTAGGTCTAAATGGTTTAACTTCTAACTCTTTCTCTCCAACTCCATCTGTAAAATATATAAGTACAGAATTTCTTAATTTATTATCTCTTATATATTTAAATACTGGTGAGAATTTTGTTGATCCATTTTTTGCTGATCTTTTTTTAATATCATTTTTAGATTTTATTTCATAAATACGTCTTATTTCATTATCACACTCTATTACAGTAATTTTATTTGTTCTAGTTCTAGTAATCTCTAATACTTCAATTAGTATCTTATTAAACTCTTCTTCGCTCATAGAAGCACTTATATCTAAAGCTACAATAACTTCTGGAACATTATTAGGAAGGCTTCCCCTTAAATCTAACCTTTCAGGTTGTCTTCTGTTCCTTCTCATTATAGTTTTCTTTTCCCCAGCTCTTAAAGATGGTATCACCCTCTTAAGTAAATCTTGCCAAGAAATTTCCGCTTTTTCAGTATAAGAGTTTATTATTCCTACTATATCCTTAGGTGCATTTCCATTATACGAACTAATTGCTGTTTTCTTAGTCATATCCTTTATAGCATCTTGATTAAGTGTACTTTCTTCCCATACATCATGTGCTTTAGAAATATCTATCATATCACCTATATCATTATTTTTTTCATCTTTAATGCTCTCAGATAATCTTGTTTTAATTGCTTTCTCAATTTCTTCAGCATAAACCTCAATTGGTTTATCTTCTTTTAAATTAGCACTATACTCTTTATTTACTCTTTCAATTTTATAGCTTTCCATAGGAAGATTTTTAATAAATTGATTTATAGATATATCCATTGCTAAATTAACTGCAAGATTAGTATATTTTTGCTTAAGAATTCTTTCTCTTTCATGATGTCCATACATAATATGATATATCTCATGCTTAAATAATGCCTGCATTTCTCTTTTATCACAAGATAGGAATAGCAATGGGTTAAAATACATCCTGAAGCCCTGCATTTTAGGAACAGTTGCTAATGGCCAAGTAATATTAAGCCTAATATTTCTCTCTATTCTTACTAAAAATTGCCCAAAGAAACTATCCTCCCCCTCAAGCATATCGATAATAACATTTTCAACTAAGGAAAAAAATTCTCTTTCAAAACCAATATAGACATTTCCATTTTCCTTCATATCCAAAGCTTGCTTTAATAAACTATCTCGTCTTTCTTCAAATCTCATAAGATTCCATCCTATTCATATATGCTGAAGAAGGAATCTAAAAACATATCTTCATTTAATAAATCCAGGTATGTTTCTTCTTTTACATCGCCTTTTATTTCTTTCATGATCCCAAGTCTTAAGTCCTTTGGATAACAAGTTAATAAATCTGAAAATAGCTTTCTATTGGCTTCATTATTATTTTGATTTAAATATCTAATTGAGTTTTTTGCTAGTATATATAATCTAGAATGACTTTCTCCTCTTATTTCTTCTTTAATCTCCATAGGTAATATCATATATAAGAATAAATCTTCCGACTTAATTAGTGGATTCTTTATATTTTTAATATAATTAATAAAATCAGTTGCAATACTTATTCCTACATTCCCTTTAACTACGTTATAAAAAATATCTAGTGAATAAGTTTGAGCATTTTTTAAATATACATTATAAGCCTTAGCAACCCTCTCCCAGCTTCTTGGAGTAGCCTTAATTGATTCATTTGAATTAGTAACATTTAAATACTCTGGAAAATTTGATAAAAATTCTATAATATGCTCATGTACATTCACTTCATCACTCATAGCCCATTTTATCCATTCCTTAATATCTGAACTTAATTCAATCCATACAAATCTATCTTCTTGAGCATTATCCATATCAACAACTTGATAATCACTATCCTCATATCCATCATATTTATTAGAAGGATTCATTGCTGCTACTATTTTTACATTATCATATAATTTATATCCATTAATTTCTCTATTTAATATTAAATTCATAAGCTCTTGCTGAACAGCATGCTCACATCTATTTAATTCATCTATAAATAATAGCACTCCATTATATTCATTATCTGATATTGCTTTATCAATTTCTATTAACTTATAATGTGTTGCATATCTTGTCCTTCCACCTTCAACTATTGGAAGACCACCTATTTCACCTTCCTTTAGAAGATTGGCATCTATGTTTACTAAATAATAATTTTTTTCATTACAAATTCTTTTTACTAAGGAAGTCTTTCCTATACCTGCTTCTCCAATAATTAAAGGAACACTTCCTGATTCTAATACTAATTCAACAGTACTTATTGCTTCTGAAAACTTCATACTCTCACCTCATTTTATCTTGAAAGTTTATAATCAACTAATAAGACCTTAGCCTTTTTACTTCCATATTCTCTTATAAAATTTATCTTATCCATCTCTAAAATTTCTAGTTCTAAAAAGTCCTTTATATAATTTTCATCAACTGATTCTTCTTTAATTTTTTCCATAACTACATTAACTACAAAGTCTACATCAATTGAATCATATACATATTTAACAACCTTTATATTATCTCCTATTAATATACTTAGTTCTTCTAAGCTAAAGTTAATATAATTTATTGCCTCTGCATTCCCTCTAACAGCTTCTCTTCTAGCTTCTAAAGTAGGGTTATCTATAAACTTTATAGCAGCCCAGTACTTTTTAATTGCAGCAAGTTGAACTTCTTCTGATGGCTCTTTTATATATTTAATTGAGTCAAAGTCCTTAGATACTGCTTTCATTTGCATTTCTTCAGTAGGATTCTCTATAAATTGTATAGCCCATCCTTTAGCATTTACTGCTACTAACTTAACCTTATCTGTAGGATTTTTAATATACTTTAATGAATTCCAAAGTAATTTCACTGCTAAACTTGAGTTTTCCTCATCTAAATCTTCAATATATTCAACTGCTAATGGATTATTTTTTATTGCTACCTCTTTGATTTCATTTGTAGGATTTTTTATATATTTTATTGCTAATCCATTCTTCTTAACAGCCTCTAAAATTAATTCTTCACTTGGATTATCTATATACCTAATATATAATGGATTATCATATATCTTTTTTAAATCATTATTTTCCATGTTTCTTCCCTTCTTAATCATAACGCTATTCTATTCATTATTAATACTCATTTTATTCCCTTACATTATACAACAATTAATCAATAATTACTATTACTATTATTTAATAATTATTATCTATAAATTAGCATAAAAACAATTACATCTCATTTTAAATCAAAAAAGGTAAAAGTATCTTTAAATAACTCTGTCTTAAGGGTTATAGCCCAATGTAAAATGTAGAATTAAAGAAAAAACTCCTTGCGGAGTTTCTAGAATAAATATATTTTACAATTACTTGTGCTCATGATTTCTAATATGGTTTTCACAATAACACTTTTTACCTGAACATTTTGAACAATATCTAAACTCCATTTTAGGATCATCTTTTTCTGTAATTCCACAGACTTCACACTTATGAAAGATTTCTTTTTCTTTTATCTGTGACTTAAATTTTTGCTGTCTTCTATAATTAATAGCACCACTCTTTGTTCCTGTAACTATATCTTTTCCAAAGAATACAAAAAAGTTTATTAAAGGGACTAAAGTCAATATCTTTCCTGCAAAAGATCCAGCTTGTAAGAAATTAAACCCTATAATAATCCAATTAAATATTGCAAGATATTTAACCTTGATTGGTATTATATATAATAGTAGTACTTGGAAGTTTGGATATATTCTAGCAAAAGCTAAAAATAATGAAAGATTAATAAATGTTCCAGTAGCCTGAGCTCCAGTTATCATGGAAACAACAATTGTAGCAATCATACCAATAAAATAATAAAAGTTAAACTTAAATTCTCCCCACTCATGCTCCAAGCCAGTTCCTGCTAAATAATAGAAATACATTGAAAATATAAAAAATATTGGAGTAGTATTTTCTGGTACAAAAATAAATGTTACAAGTCTCCAAATTTCTCCTTGCATTACCTTAGATGGTATTAGAGATATAGTATTAATTAAGGTATAATCATTGCTTATCATAGTAAATCCATAAACGAGAATAGTTCCACTAATTATAATAAGCATTAAATTTCTTATATAAAACTTCCCTATCTTTCTTTCTAATTTATTCAACCAATTCATAAAAATAGATATCTCCTTTACAATTTATTTCTTACTATATTTAATAAATCTTCTATAGAAAACTCAGTTCTCTTCATAGATAAAGTTACCATATTGTTTATTAAAAATGAAGTTAATTTTCTAGTTTCAATATTCATAGTTATATCTTTATTATCTTTATGTAATTCTATTAT